>JALWUJ010000068.1 GCA_027080135.1 Flavobacteriaceae bacterium
TTTCAACCCTTTTCAGCTGTTTTCTTAAACAATGGTTTAACAAACCCTTCAGCTTCAAATACTGTTTCAATTAGAATTGAATTAAATTTAAACTCTGGAGATGAAGATATTGCTTTTGATAATATACTTATAAGAGGATTGTAAAAAAATATAGTTAATTAAAAAGAAGTCTTCTAAAAATTAATTTTTAGAAGACTTCTTTTTTTAATTTAAAAAATAATTAAAACTCGGTTTTTATTATATTTGAAAAAAATAAAAACCCTTGTTATTTAACTCCTTCGATTTTGGGCTATTTTTACCCATAGTTCTGCTACTTTACTGGGCTATTGGTTTTCAGAAAATAAAATTACAAAATCTTTTAATCCTTGTTGCAAGTTATTTTTTTTATGGTTTATGGGATTGGCGTTTTTTGTTTTTAATACTCATAAGTTCCCTTATCGACTATTTTGCAGGAATTGAAATTGAAAAATCTACCACTAAGTCGAGAAAGAAATTCTTTTTGTTTTTTAGTCTTTTTTGGAACTTAGGAATTCTATTCGTTTTTAAATATTATAATTTTTTTATTACTGAATTTACTTCTCTTTTTGGTATGAATGCTTCAGATTATGCCTTTAGTAGTTTAAACATTATACTTCCGGTTGGTTTAAGTTTTTATACTTTTCAGACTTTAAGCTATAGTCTGGATGTATATAAAGGAACCCTAAAACCCACCAAAAACTTATTGAACTTTTTGTGTTTTGTTAGTTTTTTTCCGCAATTGGTTGCCGGACCTATTGAAAGAGCTGGGAATTTATTGCCACAATTTAGCAAAAAAAGAACTTTAGATATTTTTGAATTTAAAGATGGACTTCGATTGATTTTATGGGGTTTGTTTAAAAAAATGGTTGTGGCAGATAATGTGGCGATTGCTGTGAATGCCATTTATGCAAATCCAGAAGACCACGGTAGTTTATCGCTTTTTTATGCCTCTGCCCTATTCTTTTTTCAAATTTATTGTGATTTTTCTGGCTACTCAGATATTGCGATAGGTTCGGCTAAACTCTTCGGCTTTAAACTGAGTAAAAACTTTAATATTCCGTATTTGTCTAGAAGTACCGCGGAGTTTTGGCAACGTTGGCACATTACTTTAACCAAGTGGTTTACCGAATATGTTTACATTCCCATAATAAAAAAACACCGTAGAAATTTTTATTACAAAACCATTGCCCTGTTTGTTTCTATGGCGTTAATTGGATTATGGCATGGTGCTAATTGGACCTTTTTGTTCTTTGGTGTTTTTCAGGCAGTAGCTATATCTATGGAAAGGATTCCGTTTAAAATAAAGGGTAAAAAAGTTTCATTGAATTATTATTTAAACAAAATGCCATTAATTTTGGCTGCTATATATAGTTTTATATTAATTACAAGTTCATGTATTTTTTTTAGGTCGGAAAATTTAAATTCGGCATTTTATATTATCAAAAAAATAGCATCATTTGTTCCCGAAGAAAATTTTAAATGGATTATTGGAATAAAAGTTTTAGTAATTCCAGTTTTGGTAATTATTGAATATTTAACTCGAACTAAAAATCATCCTTTTGAAGCATTTCAGAAAACAGTAAACAAGCCCTTACGGTGGGCAATTTATTATCTATTTATTATTGCAATAATTAGATATGCAGGACCTGCAGAACAATTTATTTACTTCCAATTTTAAAAAGATGCAAAAGTCTATTTTAAAATATTCGTTTTTGTTTTTTATGCCCGTTGTAGTGGTATTTATCATTGTGGAATTGTTGGTTTTACATATGCCTGCCAATTATAAAAACAATAGCGAATATTATCATAAAAACAAAAACAACATTGAGTTAATGGCATTTGGATCTTCACAAATGGCAGGTGCCATTAATCCAGATTTTATTGATGTACCCAGTATTTGTTTGGCATCTTCATCGCAGCATCATAAGTTAGATTTTACTATTTTAAAAACACTTTTACCCGAAACCAAAAATCTAAAGTACGTGGTTTTAGAACTTTCTACAAGTCATTTAGAATTGCCACATAACAGCAAGAATTTCTGGAAGAATTCTGTTTATTTAAAATATTTTGGTGTGAATGCTTTCGAAAGGAAAACTTACTTTAAAGACAAACTTATTTTTATTTCAAACCCTGATATTTATTCAGAAAAACTGAAGGATTATTATTTATTAGGTAAAGATGAAGCCACTTTAAATTTATACGGATTTAATACGGGTGAAGGTCATGGTGTTTTCAGAAAATATAATTTTGATGAAGAAGTAATTTCAAAATTACCAACACACCCAAATCAAAAAGAAAACCCTGAAATTTTCAAACACAATACTGCCTATTTATATTCTATGTTAGATTATTTAAAAGAACATCACATACAGACTATTATCTGTTCGCTTCCTTTATATAAAACGTATAGAGCCAATTTAAATCCAAATATTGTAAGACGAAGAGACAGTGTTGTTGAAGTCATCAGGAAGAAATATCCAGAAGTTATTTTTATCAATGTTGAAAAGGATACCACTACATTTAAAATAACCGATTTTAATAACGCCAACCACCTAAACTTTAAAGGTGCCGAAAAATTCTCCAAAAAACTGAGCGAGATAGTTAACCAATTAGATTAAAAAATAGTTATATTTTCGCTTCAAATATGGTAAAAAAAATTACTTACATTTTATTTTTAATATGCTCTTGTCTTTTTTCTCAAAACAAAAGTATTCCCAATTACAATAATTTTTACACTTTAGGGATTTCACTAGGTAATACACCTTCTACCAATCCAGGTTTTCCAGAAACCAAACTCTATAAAAGTTTATTATTTGCTATAGGTAACACCAATTTAGATAATAAAGACGAATGGGCTTACCGATTAAGAAATCCAAATACAGGAATTTCTTTAGAATTTTCTGACTTTGGAAACCCCGAATATTTAGGTTATTCGCTTTCTGCATTATCCTTTATAGAATATGGATTATTTAAAAAACATACCCAAAGATTGACTATGCAATTAGGCATAGGTGCTTCCTATTTTAGTTATACCTATAAGAATTTGCCTTACTCGTTTAATAACTATCCCGAAAATAACAGCCGGGGTGTTTCTACAAAATTAACTTGGGCTTTTAAATTATTATTCAATTATAATTTTATAATGAATAAAAAAGCTTCTTGGAAAGCAGGAGTTGGGTTTTTTCATCAATCAAACGGTCACACCAATTTACCTAACAATGGTTATAACACTGTTTTGTTGAGTGTTTCAAGACAAGCTTTTTATAAAAAATTGGAACCTATTAAAAATGAAGATAAATTTAATAAAAATGAATTCAAAAAAACCAGTCAGTTTTTTTTAGATATGAGAATGGGTATAGGTGTTAACGTCCTTTCAGAAACCATAAATGAAAGAAACGGAGTTTATACTTTGGCACCTACTTTCGGAAAAATAATAAATAAAACTTTTAAAATAGGTATTGGATTTTTCTACCGATACTATAAAAATTATTACAATTATATTATAAATGAAGGCGAATTGGTAGTGGAAGATAATCCTCATTTTATGAGATACCCTAATAAGTATGCGAGTAATTATGGAGTATTTATTAATTCCGAATTTTTGTTAGGTCATCTGAGTATAGAAGCCACTATAGGTTATAATATTTTCAAACCATTTTATGAAACCGATTGGAGGCTAACTGAAGGATTTTATTGGAATTTTCATTATGAAGATGGAACTACAGAAATAAAATATGTCTATGGTGAAAAAGGAAAATATCCCAAGGGAAAACAAGCCATTACCACCCGATTAGGACTTCGTTACTATTTGTTTTCAAATGAAAAAGCACCAAAAAACAATTTTTATATAGGTGCTAATATTAACGCAAATTTAAGTCAGGCAGATTTTAGCGAACTTAGTTTTGGTTATGTTCATAGCTTTGGTTTTAATACAAAATAAAAGATTATTTAAAAGTCTTTTTGAAAAAACTTAAAAATAACCTTCTTTAAAAACAATCCAGAAATTATTATTTAACTATAAGTTTTTTTATCGTTTTAATTCCTTCAGAAGAAACGTTTACAAAGTAAATTCCCGAGTTTAAATTTGAAACATTGTAAGAAGTTTGATTTTCAAAGTTAGCAACAACCCTTCCTAAATAATCATAAATAACCACCGATGAAAGGGTATAAGGCGATTCAATTTTAAATGAATTAGTTGCAGGATTGGGATACAATGAAATTTGACTAGATTCAAAATCTGAAACCGATAAAGCACAGTCTAATTCAAATGAAGTTTGTGCATCTATATTTGTCCAATTTGCTTCTGCATAAGCAACATCGTCCACACTTACACAGGTTAAGTTTGGATTCTGATCAATTTTAAAATCATCTGTTGGGATGTTTACATTATTCCCATTTCTAACATCTAAAATTGTTAAATTATTTTGATACGCCCATAATTTTATTAAGGAACTATTATTACTCAAATCTAATTCTGTAATTGAATTACCAACACAGCCTAAAACTTTTAAATTTAAATTTGAACTTACATCTAAACTATTTAATTGATTACTAAAACACCAAATATCTGTTAAAAGTATATTTTGCGATATATCTAAGGTATTAATTGAATTAGAGGAAACAATCAAAATACGAAGTGCAGCTAATTGTGTTGCATCAAAACTTGTTAATTGATTACTTGAACAATCAAGTTCTTCTAATATTAAATTATTAGTAATGTTTAATGTACTTATATTGTTACTTCTACAATTTAAAAATTTCATTGCCGGGTTTTGGCTTAAATCTAATGTTGTTAGTTGATTTTCAAAACAAAATAATTCATATAGAGCTGTATTCTGACTCACATCTAAAGTTGTTAGCAAGTTATTACCACAAAAAAGTCGCTCTAAACTTGTAAAACCCTCTATACCTGTTAAGTCTGAAATATTTTCTCCAGTAACATTTAAATATGTAATTCCAGATATATTAGCAGTTGGTACTTGTCCATCGTTTGGAATATCGTCATATGCTGCCAGAGCATTCTCAAAATTGGCATCTGGAATGGCTGTGTATTGTGCAAAACTAACAGCAGTTAGTAACAAAAAACTTAAGGAGGTAATTATTTTTTTCATAATTAATTTATTTAAAGTTAAAAGAAAAATTCTTATCTAAAAAGATTGAATTCTATTTTAAAATTAAATAAAAAGTGATTAAAACAACTTAAAATTCTATGAATGTAGCCTGTCAATACATAGATGACCTAAAATAACTCATAAATAGCAAAGCGTAGGAAAAAACTATTTATAGATTAAAATAAGCAATCTATGAGTAATAAACAACCATCTGTGGGTAAAATCTTACAGCCTATAGATTTAAAATATAATTTATCAAAGGAATATTAGAAATAGATTTTACTGAAAATAAAACTTATTTTAAAGACAAATAAGAAAGTACATTCTTTTCAATTCGTTTTTCAATTTCTGATACATCTGCTTTTATAAAAGTGCTTCCAGAAATTTTCTCATAAAGTTCAATATATCGTTCTGAAACGGTTTCGATATAAGCATCTGTCATTTCTGGTACGGTCTGACCTTCTAATCCTTGAAAATTATTCTGAATTAACCATTGTCGCACAAACTCTTTAGAAAGTTGTTTTTGTGGTTCTCCTTTTTCTTGTCGTTCTTGGTAGCCATCTGCATAAAAGTAACGTGAAGAATCTGGGGTATGTATTTCATCGATTAAAACAATTTTACCTTCTTTAGTTTTTCCAAATTCATATTTAGTATCTACTAAAATTAAACCTCTTTTTGCAGCAATTTCAGTTCCTCTTTCAAAAAGTTTTTTGGTATAATCTTCTAATATTAAATAATCTGCTTCGGTTACAATTCCTCTTGCTAAAATATCTTCTCTCGAAATATCTTCATCATGATCGCCCATTTCTGCTTTGGTGGCTGGAGTAATAATTGGTAAAGGGAATTGATCGTTTTCAATCATACCTTCGGGCATTTTAACACCACAAAGTATCCGTTTTCCTAATTTATATTCACGAGCAGCGTGACCACTTAAATAACCACGAATCACCATTTCTACTTTAAAAGGTTCGCAAGCCTTACCAATCGCTACATTAGGGTCGGGAGTTGCCAACAACCAATTAGGAACTAAATCCTCCGTATCCCGCATCATTTGGTTTGCAATTTGGTTTAAGATTTGACCTTTGTAGGGTATTCCTTTTGGCATCACCACATCGAAAGCACTAAGTCTATCGGTTGCAATCATTAATAGAATATCGTTTTCTAATGTATAAACTTCACGAACTTTTCCGTGGTAAACACTTTTTTGTCCAGGAAAATTAAAGTTGGTATTTGTAATCGTATTGCTCATTTTTGTTTTGTTCTCCCACAGATCTCGCGGATCTCGCAGATATTCTTTTTTCTACTCTCTATTTTCTCTTTCAATCCGTATTTTCAATAGATTTATAAGCAGCTATTACTTTCTTAACCAAGCGATGACGAATCACATCCTTGTCATCTAAGTAAATCATTCCTACTCCTTTTACATCTTTTAATATAAGCAATGCTTCCTTTAAACCCGAAAGTGTATGTCTTGGTAAATCTATTTGTCCTGGGTCGCCAGTAACCATAAATTTAGCACTTTTTCCCATACGGGTTAAAAACATTTTCATCTGTGCATGAGTTGTGTTTTGAGCTTCGTCTAAGATAACAAATGCATTGTCTAAAGTACGACCCCTCATAAATGCTAATGGTGCAATTTGAATGGTTCCTTTTTCTAAAAAAGACTCTAATTTTTCAGGAGGAATCATATCTCGTAATGCATCATACAAAGGTTGCATATAGGGGTCTAATTTCTCTTTCATATCTCCTGGAAGAAAGCCTAATTTTTCTCCTGCTTCTACAGCTGGACGGGTTAAAATAATTCTTCTAACATGTTTTTCTTTTAATGCTTTTACAGCAAGGGCGACACCGGTATATGTCTTTCCTGTTCCTGCAGGGCCTACTGCAAAAACCATATCGTTTTTCACCATTAATTCAACTAATTTCCGTTGGTTGGCAGTTTGGGCTTTTATTTTTCTACCATTAACACCGTGAACCAAAATATTTCCAGAGCTTTCTTTTGTTTCATAATCATCTTTGCTTCTACTCAATACAACTCTTTCAATTACATTTTCATCTATTTTATTGTATTTAGCAAAATGTTCCAGTAACATTGCTAAACGCTTATCAAATTCTTCCAAAACTTCCTCATCACCAAATGCTTTAATTTTATTTCCTCTGGCAACTATTTTTAATTTTGGAAAAAGTTCCTTTAATTTTTCAATATTTATATTTTGATTTCCAAAAAATTCTCTTGGACTTATTTCGGATAATTCGATAATTAGTTCATTCAAAAGCAGTACATTTAAAAATATTAATACAAAGTATAAAATTGTTTTCGTCTGTAACAAAAGTACATTATTTTTGTGCAACCGTTTCAAAAAAATATCAACAATATGTCTAAAGCTATTATCACTTTAACCACCGATTTTGGTGAGAAAGATCACTTTGCTGGTGCGGTTAAAGGAGCTATTTATAGCGAATTAGAAAATATAAAAATTGTTGATATCTCGCACTCGGTTTCTCCATTTCATATTCCGGAGGCTGCTTATATTATTCAGAATGCTTATAAAAATTTTCCTGCTGGAAGTATTCATATTATCGGGATTGATTCCGAATTAAATCCAGAAAACAAGCACATTGCAGTTTTATTAGACGAACATTATTTTATTTGTGCAAATAATGGAATTATTTCAATGCTGACTTCGGAAATAAATCCGAATAAAATTGTTGAAATTAATATTCATGACCATATTGAATCTAATTTTCCAGTACTCGATGTTTTTGTAAAAGTTGCTTGCCATATTGCTCGTGGCGGTACTTTGGAAGTAATTGGCAAACCCATTTATGAGATAAAACAATTAACAGGTATTAAACCTGTTGTAAATCCTGAAAAAAATCAATTAATTGGAAATGTTATTTATATTGATAATTATGGAAACGTAATTAGTAATATTAACAAATCTCTTGTTGAAGCTGTTGGAAAAGGAAGAAATTTTGCCATACAGGCAAGAACAACAAGATTTAACAAAATTTATAATCGATATAGTGACGCCATAGATTTTAACCAACCCAAACACAAAAGAGAAGAAGACGGAAAAAAAATTGCATTGTGGAATTCTTCTGGATATCTAGAACTTTCTATTTACAAAAGCAATCCCAGCACTATTGGTAGTGCCTCCACACTATTCGGCTTTAATTATAGAGATACCATAAGTATAAATTTTGAATAAAATATGTTTACAAGAATTGTAAAAATGGAATTTAAAACAGAAGAAATCGAAACATTTCTCTATAATTTTGAAGCTGTAAAAGAAAAAATTAGGAGTTTTCCTGGCTGTCTGTTTTTAGAATTGTACAGAGATAAAAATAATCCTAACATCTTTTTTACATACAGTAAATGGAATATGGAAAACGATTTAGAAAACTATAGAAAAAGTGAACTTTTTAAAAAAGTTTGGGCAACAACAAAGCCAAAGTTTCGTTCTAAAGCACAAGCTTGGAGTGTAGATACTTTGCATACTTTAAGATAGAAATTGAAATTGAAATTAAAGCTCTCTGAGTGATTCGAGTTTGCGAGAATTGTATCGAAGAGAACGGAATTGAAATTGAAGTTGAAGTTGAAAAATAAAAAACTAAATAACTAAATTAATGCTAGCCATATTAAAAAGAGAGATTAATTCATTTTTTGCCAGTTCGGTTGGGTATTTGGTGATTGCCTTATTTTTAGTAATTAACGGATTATTTCTATGGTTATTCGAAGGAGATTTTAATATATTCGACAACGGTTTTGCCGACCTTTCTTCTTTTTTTATTATTGCCCCTTGGGTATTTTTATTTTTAATTCCCGCAATAACCATGCGGGCTTTTAGCGATGAAAAAAAGATGGGAACTTTAGAGTTGTTAGTAACTAAACCCATCTCCCTAAAACATATTATTTTAGGAAAATATTTTGGTGCTGTCACTCTTATTTGTATTGCAATTGCACCTACTTTTCTTTATATTTTTACCATTTCAAAAATGGGAAACCCTCCTGGTAATTGGGATTTAGGAAGCACATTGGGTTCGTATTTAGGTTTGTTATTTTTAATTTTCGCTTATACTGCTATCGGGATTTTCGCTTCTACCCTTTCCAAAAATCAGATTGTGGCATTTATTATCGCGGTATTTTTGTGTTTTGCCCTTTATTATGGTTTTGATAATATAGATACCTTTTTTGATTCTCTCGATTTTTCTATCGGAAGTTTAGGTATGAAAACTCATTTTAACAGCGTGGCTCGTGGTGTATTAGATACTCGGGATATAATTTACTTTGTTAGTGTATCTGTACTATTTTTAACTTTTACACAATTTAATTTAAGAAGAGAATAGATGGAATTTAATAAACCTATAAAAAGAATCCTGTATGTTTTTATAGGAATTATCATTCTTAATTTCTTCGGAAACTACATTTACAAACGTTTCGATTTAACGCAAGATCGTCGTTTTACTTTATCTGAAGCTTCAAAAAAAATTGTTGCAGATGCCGATGCTCCTATTTTTATTGAAGTGTTTTTAAAAGGAGAATTTCCTTCAGAATTTAAACGACTTCAATCAGAAACCCAACAACTCTTAGAAGAATTTGAAGCCAACAACTCCAATATAAAATACAAATTTATAAATCCCAACGAAAACGAAGGCGATGCAGAAGCACTATTTAAATTTGGAGCTAAACCAGCTCAAATTGAAGTTAAACATAATGGTAAATTAAGCTCACAACAGGTTTTTCCTTGGGCTATTGCTTCATACAAAGGTTCTTATACAAAAATTTCTTTACTCAAAAATCAGTTAGGAACTACCACCGAAGAACGAGTAAATAACTCTATTCAGAATTTAGAATATGCATTTGCGGATGGTTTTAATAAATTGGTGCATCCCAAAAAACGTAAAGTTGCCGTTATAAAAGGAAATGGAGAATTGGACGATAAATATGTTGCTGATTTTTTCTCTACACTACGTGATTATTATTTTATCGCTCCTTTTACCTTAGATTCGGCTGCGGTGGCTCCCCAAAAAACACTGGAGCAAATAAAAAAATTTGACTTAATTGTTGTTGCCAACCCCACCGAAGCTTTTACTGATAAAGAAAAATACATCTTGGATCAATACACGATGTCTGGCGGTTCTTCACTTTGGTTAATTGATGCTGTTAAATTACAAAAAGACACTATTAGTGGAAATGATTTTGCCTTCGGAAAAGATTTGCATCTTACCGATTTCTTTTTTAAATATGGAATTAGAATAAATCCTAATTTAGTAAAAGATTTGTACTCAGCTCCAATTTTATTAGCTTCTGGAAGTGATCGTGAATCTCAATACCAGAGGTTCCCATGGTTTTATAGCCCCTTATCTTCTAGCGTAAACAATCACCCAATTGTCACCAATATCGAAGCGGTAAAATTTGAATATGCAAGTAGTATCGACACACTTCCAAACGCTCTGGACAAAACTATTTTATTGACCTCCTCTCCAATTTCAAAAATAGTGGGAATACCTGTTGAAATTGATATATCAAAGGAAGTAGAGAAAAATTTAAAAATTGTAAATGAAGGTCCTAATCCGGAAGAATTTAATAAAAAAGAAATTCCTTTAGCGGTTTTATTGGATGGTGAGTTTCCTTCCGCTTTTGCCAATAGAGTAAAGCCTTTTAAAATTAAAAATAGTAAAGATAAAAGTATAGCTACAAAAATGGTGGTCATCAGTGACGGAAGTTTGATTAAAAACCAAATGCAAGGCAATCGACCAATGGAACTAGGTTATGATAAATGGACCAATGCCTTCTACGGAAATAAAGAGTTTTTGCTGAATACCGTTAACTATTTATTAGACGATGGCGGACTTATAAACATTCGGAGTAAGCATATTTCGGTTCCTTTTTTAGATTCCGAAAAAGTAGCCAAAGAACGTTCTTTTTGGTTATGGATTAACTTATTGTTACCCTTGATTTTATTGGCAATTTTCGGTGTAGGTTTTAACTATTTCAGAAAGAAAAAATATACCTGAATTTGTTAATAAGTTTCTTTTGGTTTCAAAGGAAATAAAATGCAAATTGAAATATATTTGTAATTAACTCATTAATCAATAAACGTTAAATTTTTAGCGAACATATAAAAGCATTCAAATGAAATTTATAGTATCAAGTTCTTATTTATTAAAACAGCTTCAGTTTATAGGGGGTATTATTAACAATAACAACACTTTACCTATACTGGATAATTTTTTATTTCAGTTAGATAACAATTCATTAACGGTATCTGCTTCCGATTTAGAAACCACTATTTCTTCAAAATTAGAAGTAGAAAGCAACAAAAAAGGAAGCATTTGTATTCCTGCAAGGTTGTTGTTAGATACATTAAAAACTTTTCCAGAACAGCCCTTAACCTTTACGGTTGAAGAAAACAATATTATAGAAATTAGTTCGAATCATGGAAAATATGCCTTGGCATATGCAAGTGGCGAAGAATTTCCAAATGCAATTGAGTTGCAAGACCCAACTTCAACAAAATTATTAGGAGATGTTTTGTCAACAGCAATTTCTAAAACCATATTTGCAGCAGGAAATGATGATTTACGTCCTGTAATGAGCGGTGTATTTTTTCAGTTTTCAACAGAAGGGCTAACTTTTGTTGCCACCGATGCACATAAATTAGTAAAATATACACGGAAGGATATTGTAGCACCACAAGCCTCAGAATTTATTATGCCCAAAAAACCTTTAAATTTATTGAAGTCCGTTTTGGCAGGAAGCGAAGAGGAAGTTACAATTGAATACAACGAATCGAATGCAAAATTCTCCTTTGAAAACACACAAATGATTTGTCGTTTAATTGATGGAAAATACCCAAACTACGAAGCAGTAATCCCTAAGGAAAATCCTAATAAATTAACCATTGAACGTAATCTGTTTTTAAATTCTGTTCGTCGTGTTTCAATTTTTTCGAATAAAACTACACATCAAATTCGTTTAAAAATTGCTGGAGCAGAATTAAATGTTTCCGCAGAAGATATGGACTATAGCAACAAAGCAGAAGAGCGTTTAACATGTGATTACCAAGGAGACGATATGCAAATAGGTTTTAACTCTCGTTTTTTAACCGAAATGTTAAATAACCTTAGTAGCAGTGAAGTTTCATTAGAAATGTCATTACCTAACAGAGCGGGTATCTTAACTCCTGTAGATGGTTTGGACGAAGGTGAAATTGTGGTGATGTTGGTGATGCCTGTGATGTTGAATAGCTAAATTCTTGCCTATGCAGGAATTATGTATTTTTGCAAAATGATTCATCAAGACACTATTGTAGCCTTAGCAACCCCATCGGGAGCTGGTGCAATTGCAATTATTCGACTTTCAGGAAGTGAAGCTATTAATATTGCTTCAGAAGTTTTTAAAGCTAAAAGTGGAAAAGTCTTTTCTATTCAAAATTCACACACCGTCCACTTAGGAAATATAGTTGATGGTGATCGAATAATTGATGAAGTATTGGCTACCCTTTTTAAAAATCCACATTCTTATACAGGTGAAGATGTTGTAGAGTTTTCTTGTCACGGAAGTTCCTATATTCAACAAGAAATATTGCAATTATTACTGCGGAAAGGAGCAAGAATGGCAACAGCTGGCGAGTTTACCTTACAAGCCTTCTTAAACGGAAAGATGGATCTAAGTCAGGCAGAAGCAGTAGCAGATTTAATTGCGAGCGATTCCAAAGCCTCACATCAATTAGCGATACAGCAAATGAGAGGAGGGTTTTCTTCTGAAATAAAAATGCTTCGACAAGAACTTTTAGATTTTGCTTCACTTATAGAATTGGAATTGGATTTTGCTGAAGAAGATGTAGAATTTGCTAATCGGGAAGAATTTCAGAAATTGATTCGTATTATTTCCAAGTTACTTAAAAAATTGATCGATTCGTTTGCCACAGGGAATGTTTTAAAAAACGGAATTCCTGTAGCAATTGTTGGTCGTCCCAATTCTGGAAAATCTACCTTATTAAATGCATTGCTCAACGAAGAACGTGCTATTGTTAGTGAAATTGCAGGAACTACACGAGATACTATTGAAGATGAAATAAGTTTAGGAGGAGTACGATTTCGTTTTATAGATACTGCTGGACTTAGAGAGACCACCGACGAAATTGAAAAAATTGGTGTAGCTCGTGCTTTAGAAAAATTAGAAAATTCTTCTATATATATATATCTTTTTGATTGTTCTGAAATGACGCTTCATAAAGTAAAAGAAGATATTCAAGAATTTTCAACCAATTCAAAACAACTTATTGTTGCCAATAAAATTGACAAAGCTTCAGAAGAACAAATAGCCTCCTTTAAAAACTCCGATTTAGATATTCATTTTATATCGGCAAAAGAAAAAGAGAGTTTAGAGGGCCTTAGTGCTTCTTTATTACAACTTGCAGAAATTGATTCCTTGGATAATAATCCATTAATTGTGACAAATTCTAGGCATTATGATACGCTTCAAAAAGCTCTAGAAGAAATTGTTAAAGTTCAAAAGGGAATTGATATTAATTTATCTGGAGACTTATTAGCAATCGATCTTCGTCAAGCTTTGTACTATTTAGGTGAAATCACAGGAGAAGTTAGTAATGACGAGCTTTTAGGAAATATTTTTGCTAATTTTTGTATCGGAAAGTAAAAAAGATATATTTTGTTATTTGTAATTATGTTTCATAATATGTAATTATTTTATATCTTTGTGATATACTAATTGTATTTAATGCGTATTGTCACCTATAAAAGAATATTGGAATTTTCAAATAAACATGCAGATTCCAAAATTCCATTACATTATTGGTATCATACAACTTCAGAAAAAAAATGGAAAGATTTTAACGATATTAAGAAAACTTTTAGTAGTGTAGATTTTGTTGGAAATCACCGATTTGTATTTAATATTAAAGGCAACAATTATAGACTTATTGCAATTATTTCATTTAATGCAAAAAAGGTTTATACACGATTTATAGGAACACATTCAGAATATGATAAAATCAAGGATATCAAAAATATTTAGCTATGACACTTCAAACCGAAAAAGAATATAACGCTATTGTAGAGCGAATTGAAACTCTTTTACAGGATACTAACAACATTGAAAACAAGGAATCTAAAGGTTATATTGAGTTAAATATATTGTCTGATCTTATTGCAGATTATGAGGAACATTACCTTCCCATTAAAAAACCTTCTTTATCTGAAATTATCAAATTACGAATGGCAGAAATGGGTTTGAATCAAAAACGATTATCAGAATTATTAGGGATTAGCACTTCAAGAATAAGTGAATATTTAAGTGGTAAAAGCGAACCAACCTTAAAAGTTGCCAGAGAGATAAGCATTAAACTAGATATTGATGCCGCTATTGTTTTGGGTGTTTAGAAATAGTAGCTGTAGGCTAGACTAGCTCCGAAATGATCTTTATTAATATTGCTAGTGTCGTAACCAAGTTCTAAAGATAAATCCCCATATTTATTGAATGAGTAAGCTGATTTTAAATAGGTATAAACAGCATTTTCTTGGGGTTCAAAAGGAAATGGATGTGTTCCGAGGTTTTGAACAATACTGGTTTTAAAAGTAAAATCAATTTTTTTATAAACACTAGTAAAACCTATTTGATGAACACGAGTACGAGTGTTTACAGGTACTAAAATAAAAGGAATTCCAATGGTTCTACCGTCATACGTCCAACCACTTTTATAACCTCTATTATTAAAATAATTATCATTTCCAGAAACACCACCTTTTCCACTTTGATTAGTGGTATCTACATATTCATAAAGCAACGATTTAAAAAACGAACTATTTTCTAAAGAGGCAAAAACTCCCCAAATTCCATCGGGAAAATTTTTAAATGAGGTTCCCGATCCATCTTCAAAGGGATGTTCCCAATAAAAAGAAAATTTTGCAATTTTAGTTTTTAATTTATATTCCAAAAAATAGGATCCTAAATGATTTCCTAAAACATTTTGTTGATCGCCAGAACCAGCATTTTCTCCACCACTTCTCCCAAAAAACACTTTTATAAAATCTTTAAAACTATCGGGTTGTTGTCCTGTTATTGGGTTATTTCCTCCCCATTGTGCATAATGCTGAAATCTTGCATAAACACTATTGTTTTTGTTTATTATCCAATTAAAACCAATGCGTTTATAATGCACCATAGTTCCATCTACAAAACGATTGTCATTAAGCTCATAATGAGCAATACCCCAATCTACAAATAGAAATTTAAAAATTGGAAAAAACTCATTAGCTTCAATTAATATTCCTGGTAGTGCCCTTGCGTTTCCTGAATAGGTAAAATTTTGATTTGAGGAAGATAATCCGTTTAACTTTACTTCAGGATTTTTAGCTCCTATTATAGCCTGTAAATATTTGTTATAGTATTTTATGAAAAGTTCGTTTCTTTTTACACTTTTTTCAATTCCATCACTATAATAATAATTTACTCCTGCTTCAAAATTTAAGTTCTTATTTTTGGAATAGGAAGCTTCAATATTTGCTATGCCTAAAAAATTGGTTTCGGCATCTAGAATTCCATTTTTATTAGAATAAAACCAAAAAGGAGAAGCATCGTTGGTTCCGTAAAACCCTTGAACTTCAAGATTTATATTATAGTTAAAATCTTGAGCAAATAATGTTCCTTGAAAAAAAATAAACAGTATGTAAAAATATTTTTTCAATTATTAGATTTACTATTTGTTGGAAAGTGATTCGAAAAAACTTTGTACTTTACTTTTTTCTCTTTGCCCATATGTGTAACCATACTTATTTCCGTAACCATAATTAGCTGTATCTACATAATTTACTACCACTGCAGGATTTTTTAATTTCTCTTCATTTACAGAATCTGTTAAAAACTCTAATAATTTCTTTTCAGTATAACCCGCTCTAACTACATACAATGTTGTGTCCGCATATTTATTAATTAATATGGTATCTGCAACTAACATGGAAGGAGCAGTATCTACAATAATATAATCGTATTCGTCTTTTAGTTTTTCAAAAACAGTTTCAATTTTCGGTGACATTAAAAGTTCTGTTGGATTTGGAGGAATAGAACCCGATAGCATAATATCTAAATTAGGATGAAATTCTGACTCTTTAATTACTGTCTTAATATCTATATCTTTTCTAACCAAACAATCGGTTAGTCCTTGTTGGTTTTTATCTCCAGCTGCAAAATAACGATGTAATTGAGGGTTTCTAATATCTGCTCCAACTAAAACAACTTTTTTATTTATACTGGCTAAACTTAGTGCTAGATTAAACGTTACAAAAGTTTTTCCTTCACTATGTACTGTAGAGGTTACAAAGATAGTTTTGGAATTTGAATCTTTAACTTTTTTATTTAAAAACAAATATTGAAGGTTAGTTCTTAAAATTCTAAATGACTCTGCTAAAAGAGAACGATCGTTTTCCTCGATGAGTTGTTTCTCGTTTTTAGATAACTTAGGTATTTCCCCAATTAATGGAATATTTTTAATAATTTTCTCAATATCTTTTCTATTATTAACCCTTGTATTTAAAACATTTTTAATGTATAGAAATGAAAATGGTACAATTAATCCTAAAAAGAAAGCAACAATAATAATAATTTCTTTTTTTGGAGACACTGGTTTGCCTGAAGTGGTTGCTGTATCAACAATTTTTGCTTTGGGTGCAGTAACTGCTAATGAAATTGATGTTTCTTCTCTTTGACGTAATAGAAACAAATAAAGCTGTTCTTTTATTTCTTGTTGGCGTACTATACCTCTAAATAATCTTTCTTTTTTGGGTACTTGAGATAATTTTGAGTTAAATTTTCCTTCTTCAAAATTTAAATCTTTCAACATTACCTCATAGGTATTTTTTTGGTTTTCTATACTTCTTAATATGCTCGAATGCAAATTGGATAATTGTGCATCTAAATTTTTAATAACTGGATTTTCTTCTGTCGAATTATCTAAGAGTTTATTTCTTTCTAAAACTAACTGGTTGTATGTTGTTACCGATAAAGATATTTCATTTCCATTTAATCCAATATCTGAAGGAATCAATTCTTTGCTAGATGAAGACTTCATATACTCAACCATTGTATTGGCTAATTGAATCTGTGTAATTAGATCTACTTGACGTTTATTGAATTCACTGGCATTTTCCATCATCAATTTAGATTCCGACTCTATATCTGTTAAACGATTACTACTTTTAAATTTTTCTTTATCATTTTCTACAGAATCTAATTCCTTTGTTATAATTTGAAGTCTTTGGTTTATAAATTTAGAGGTTTTTAGAGCAATTTGGTTTTTGTCATTTATAGCATCTTGATTGTATTGATAGACTAATTCGTCAAGAAAGTCTTCAGCCTTATCTTTTTGCTTGGTTTTTATTTTTAAAACCAACACATCTCCATTTTTACCATCGTGTACTGTTTCTATTTTTCCTTGAAACTTTTTTGCAACAGATTTAACAGATGTGTATTTTACACGAATAGTTTTGCTTAAATATTTAGAAAATCTTTCTTTTTGTTTAAAATTTGGAACAACTACAATTGTACCAAAAGGTAATTCTATGGTATCTCCAAAATTGTAATTAGCAGAAATAGATTCGTCTTCAGTTTCTAGTAAAAAACTTGTATTATCTTTTAATGTTATAAATAACTCAGGGGGAAGATTATTTTCACTTTCAAAAACATTAATATAGTTTATTTTAAATGGTTTGTAACTATATAATTCTAAACCTTTAATGGTTCCTTCTAAATGATACTCTATGTTTAATTTTAAGGCATCAACCGTTTTTGAAATTAAATTTCTTGATTTTATTAAAGCTATTTCACTCTCCATTTTTTTATTGGAAAATGCTCTTGAGAAAAAAGATAATTCAGAAAAAGCTGCTAACTCTACCGCCCCTCCTCCATTTTTTTCGTCTTTAATTATAATTGTAGTATAAGACTCGTAAGTTGGTGTTGCATATCGAAGATAGGTTAATGCTATTCCTAATGTTAGAATAATTCCTAATACAAAAAAATACCAATATCGGGTGTAATAACTTACCTGTTCTTTTATAGAAAAATCTATATTATCTAAAGTTTTAGAATTATTATCCATTAATTAATTGGTTAGTTAGTCAATAAAATTACAGTACTCAATATAACAGTAAATAAGGATAACAATGCTGGCACATCAGGAATAAACCCCGATTTTTTTACACCTTTTGTTGAGGGTTCTACATAAACCAAATCATTTTGTTTTAAAAAATAATATTCGCTATTAAAAAAATCTGAATTGGTATAATCTACCTTATTAACTTTTCTTACTCCGTTTACCTCTCTTACAATAGTTATGGTGCTTCTCTTACCATCTTGTGTCATGTCTCCAGCCAAAGCTAAAGCTTCAGGTAATGTAACTCGTTCATCTTTAATATTGTAAACACCTGGGTTTTTTACTTCTCCTATTACAGTTATTTCAAAATTCATAATTCTAACATCAACTACCACATCTTTTACGTATTTTGATATTTTTTCTTTTAAAACTTTTTCTGCATAGTTTCTATTATATCCTGCCACCAAAATATCTCCAATTACTGGAAAACTAATGGTTCCGTCTACTCTCACTAAATAACCATCCAATCCTGGATTAGAATTGGTAGTGGTTTGTGGATTTTGTATGGTTTTTAAGAAGGGTTTTAAAACATCTTCATTAATTGAAGAAATGGTGATATGAAGTATATCGTTAGTCTCTATAATTGGATCAAAATCTTGTGTGATTTCTTTCTGATTTAATGATTCAACATCTTGAAAATATAGAATATCCTTTTTAGATGCACATGAACTTAATAAAAGTGCAATGATTGTTAGTCGTAATAAGTTTTTCATTAATAAAAATTAAGCATTGCAAATATAACATCTTAAAGGAAAGATAAAAGCTTTTTTACGTAATAAAATCAAGTAATTGAACCTATTTAATTCACGATATCCAATTCTTTATAAATTGAATTTTCACTCTTAAATTCGGGAACAATTTGTTTTAACAAGAAAACTACTTCTTTATCTTCATCTTGATTTGCAGAAATTATCAAGTTATCTATTTTGTATTTTATTTCGTTGAAATCTACAATTGGCACTTTAGATATCATAATTTTTTTATGATGTGTTGGTAACGATTTTGAGGAATCGTTTAACAATTCTTCATATAATTTTTCGCCGGGTCGAAGTCCTGTTATTTCTATATCTATGTCTTCATAAGGTTCTAATCCTGAAAGACGTATCATTTTTTCAGCTAAATCTAAAATTTTTACTTGCTCTCCCATATCAAAAACAAATATTTCGCCACCGTGTCCCATAGTTCCAGCTTGTAATACCAATTGGCAGGCTTCTGGTATGGTCATAAAATAACGGATAATATCTTTATGAGTAACCGTAACAGGACCTCCTTTAGCTATTTGGTTTCTAAAATGTGGTATTACAGAACCGTTGGAGCCCAATACATTTCCAAATCGTGTTGTTATAAATTTTGTGTTGCAATGAGGTTCATTTTGAAGAGATTGTACATACATTTCGGCAGCTCTTTTAGAAGCTCCCATGACATTGGTAGGATTTACCGCTTTATCTGTAGATACCATTACAAATTTTTCAATATTATATTTAATTGAAAGTAAAGCTAAATTTGAAGTTCCCATTACATTAACCAAAATTGCCTCTCTTGGGTTTTTTTCAATCATTGGCACATGTTTGTAGGCAGCCGTATGGTACAAATAATTGATGTTATATTTTGAAAATATTTTTTCCAACCGATAATTATTACTAATATCTGCTAATTTTGTTATAAATTTAAGGTTTGGATGTTTTTCTTTAAGTAAAAGTTCTAGTTCATGTAATGCCGATTCTGCTTGGTCTAAGATAATAACCAATTTAGGATTAAAGTTAGAAAGCTGAATTATTATTTCGCTTCCTATAGAACCAGCACCACCTGTTACTAAAATTATTTTATTTTTTAAATCTACATTAATTAATTTGTTATTAATTTCTATAGGTTCTCTTTCTAATAAATCTTCAATTTGTATGGGTTTTATCTGTAAATTGGCTCCGTTTTTGGTATTTACTTGTTCAATAAAAGGAACTCTAAATATTTCTATTCCGTTTTCTAAACACAATTCTATTATTTTGTTTTTTTGTTTTATAGAATAGGTTTTATCAGCAATTATTATAGCTTCTACATTGTATTCGTTCTTTAGCTTTTTAAAATCGTTTTTTAAACATATAATGGGTTTGCCATAAATTTTACCTCCTTTGGTTTTTGATTTTTCTGTAATAAAACCTATTAATTTAAATTCGACTGTATCTTCAGCAAGTAAGGTCTTTCCTATGTTTAATGAATGAGCATCCACTCCAAAAATCATCACTCTTTTCTTAAGATTTCCTGTAGTTATTTTCATTAATGAGTTATATACTTCTTTTACCGATATTCTAAACAATAACTGAATGGTAAACGAAAACAACATCAGCAATAAAACTCCAACCGTCAGGAATACTTTATTTCCAGTGATATAAAAATAAACGTAATTGAATAATATAATAACAGATGCTGTAGTCGCTGCAGAAATGGCTAATTTAAAAACATCGGTAATAGTGGAATGTCTTATAATTCCTGAATAGGTTTTAAAAAGATAAAAACTTAAAACACTTACAATTAGTACTGATATTCCTTGGGTTTCTAGAGAATATTGATTGTAAAATTTAAGTGGAGTTCCTGATAAAATATAATAAACAATCCCAATTGAAATAAAAACTATACCTGTATCAATAAGCAATACCATCCATCTTGGAAGGTATCTATTATTAAGTATACTTATGTGATTATCCCCTTTATAAAGTTTATTAAAAAGTTTTGCAAACATTCTTAATATTACTGTATTAGATTGCTAATATAGGAATTATATACTAAATTTTAACAAAATTTTTGTAATCCTTTGTTTATCTTCTATATTTAGATTAGAGCCCGAAGGTAAACATAGTCCGTTTTTAAATAGATTTTCTGAAATTTTTTCGCCATAATATAGAGCATTTTTAAAAACGGGTTGAAGATGCATGGGTTTCCATAAAGGTCGAGCTTCTATGTTATCTTTTTCTAATGCTAATCGGATTTCTTCTCTTAACCCTTTATTATCAGCATCCTTTACTAAAATACAACTTAACCAATGATTGGAATAATAATCTGAATTTGGTTCCGTAAAAACGGAAATAGTATCGGTATTCTTAAAAATATTTTTATAGAAGTTATTCATATTTCTACGAAGACCAATGTGTTTGTCCAATACTTCCATTTGCCCTCTCCCAATTCCTGCACAAATATTGCTCAGTCTGTAATTATAGCCAATTTCTGAATGCTGGTAATGTGGTGCTTGGTCTCTTGCTTGGGTTGCCAAGAAAACTGCTTTTTCTTTTAATACTTCCGTTTTTGTAACTAAAGCTCCTCCTCCTGAAGTTGTTATAATTTTATTTCCGTTAAAAGATAAAATGGAAATGTCTCCAAAAGTTCCACATTTCTGATTTTTGTAGCTGCTTCCTAATGCTTCAGCAGAATCTTCTACAATTGGGATTTCATATTTTTCTGAAATGGTTTTAATTTCATCTACCTTATAGGGCATTCCGTATAAATGAACCGCAATAATCGCCTTTAGCTTTTTTCCTTTGGCGATTCTATCTTTAATAGCTTCTTCTAAATGAATGGGACAAATATTCCAAGTATCCATTTCACTATCTACAAAAATTGGGGTTGCTCCTTGGTAAACTATGGGATTGGCTGAAGCAGAAAAGGTCATACTTTGACAAATTACCTCATCTCCTTTTCCAACACCTAAAAGAATTAACGCCAAATGCAAAGCTGCGGTACCCGAACTCAATGCTGCTACTTTGGAGTTGTTGCCTAAATACGTTTCTAAATCTTTTTCAAAACCGGTTACATTGGGGCCTAAAGGTGCAATCCAATTGGTGTCAAATGCTTCGTTAACAAAGTGTTGTTCGGTGCCACCCATATGTGGTGAGGAGAGGTATATTTTTGGGTTCATAATTTAAAAATGGAAAAATTAGTAGTTTTAATTGAAATAAAATTCAAAATTACGATTTATTTTAACTTTAAATCTGTGTTGGTTTATAGTTTGTGGTTTGGGATTGATAGTTGAATTTAATAAAATAAAAAAAATGAATAACGAATATCGAATGTTGAATATGGAATGAGGAAATTTTGTTTTAAGTTAAAATTATAAATTCGGTATTTATTTGATATTG
>JALWUJ010000069.1:0-3528 GCA_027080135.1 Flavobacteriaceae bacterium
CAATCTTTTTTCACGAGTTCGATTAACCGAGAGCTAGAAACCTTAAACAGTTTTAAAAGTCCAGAGGTAAAAAAAATGGTTCAAGATGCACTTAAACAAATGGATATTTTAGAAAACAAGTACGAAGTTTTAAAACAGGATTTAGTAAAAAGCGGAAGCGACAAACGTGTTATTTATGCCATGATTCAGAATTTTCAGAATCGAATTAATTTATTAGAACAAGTTATTGACAAAATAGAACAAGTTAAAAAATTAAACAACTTAAAAAATGAAAACAACATTTAAAACCTTTGTATTTTTATTATTAGTACCTACATTGCTTTTTGCAACAGACGGAAAATATAAATACACCAAAGAGAAAAAAATAAAAAAAGAATATACGGTTAATAAAAACGCCGCATTAAAAGTAAATAATAGCTTCGGAAACGTTGATATTGTTACCTGGAACGAAAACCGAATCGTTATTGAAGTTCATATTCAAACCCACGGAAACAACGAAGAAAAAACACAGAAAAGACTCGATGCCATTGATGTAAATTTTTCAGGAACAACTACATTAGTTTCAGCAAAAACTATTTTTAATAAAAACGGAAAAAACAATTGGTTTGGCAATAACAACAATACTTCCATGGAAATTAATTATACTATTAAAATGCCTGTTTCAAATTCTTTAGACCTTAGCAACGACTATGGTTCTATCAACCTGAATAAGTTAGAAGGTCACGCAAAAATAAGCTGTGATTACGGTCAATTAATTATTGGAGATTTAATGGCTGACGATAATTTATTGAATTTCGATTACACCTCTAAATCTACTATTGCTTATATGAAAAGCGGAAAAATAAACGCCGATTATTCTGATTTTACTTTAGATAAAGCAGAACGATTAGATTTAAATGCCGATTATACCAATTCAAAAATAATTGAAGTAAATGAAATTTATTACAACTGTGACTATGGAAAGATTACTATTGAAAACACAGGAATTATTGATGGAACAGGTGATTATATAAGCCATAGAATCGGAACCGTTTCTAATAGCTTAAACATTAATGCCGATTATGGTTCAATTAAGGTCGATCGTTTAACATCCTCAGTAAAAAATGTTATTATTAAATCGGATTACACAGGTATAAAAGTAGGTTATGAAAATGGATTAAATTTTGACTTTATCATCGACTTACGATACGCAAATCTTAGTGGAGAAGGAGATTTGAATGTACAACATAGTGAATCAAGAAATTCTAGCAAAAAATTATCTGGTTACCACGGAAGTCAAAATTCAGGAAATACAATTAACATTAATTCCGATTACGGAAATCTAACATTAACTAAATATTAAAAATCAATAAAAAATGAAAAAAATCATTCACATCAGCATTGCAATAGCATTATTAACTTTTAACTATGGATTTTCTCAAACCAAAAGAGTAAAAGGAAATGGAAATATCACCACTAAAACTCACTCTACAGAAGATTATTCAAAGGTTAATGTTGTAGGTTTTATGGATGTAACACTTGTACATGGCACAGAGGGAAGCATAACCGTAACTACAGATGAAAACATTCAAGAATACATTAAAATTATTTCAGAAAAAGGAAAACTAACTATTAAAGTGAAAAACAACATTAGTATTAGCACTAAAAACGGTGTTCATATTACCGTTCCTTTTACAGACATTAGCGGTGTTCAATTAACAGGATCTGGAGATGTAGCTACTAAAAATGTTATTAAGAGCAACACTTTTGAAACTGAATTAACGGGATCTGGAGATATGGTTCTTGAAATAGACATTGCAACAACCGTAGATGCAAAAATTACAGGATCTGGAGATTTGAAACTTACAGGAAAAGCAACCGATTTAGAAATAAAAGTAACTGGAAGCGGTGATTTTGTAGGTAAAGATTTAAAAGCTCAAAACGTTCAGGCTTACGTTTCTGGTTCTGGTGATGCTAGTGTAAATGCTTCAAAAAGCATTAAAGCGAGAGTCAACGGTTCTGGTGATGTTGATTACTATGGAAATCCCGAAGTTACTAGTACAAAGGTATTGGGTTCGGGAGATATTAGCTCCCATTAAACAAGCTATTTATTTGAATTAAAAATCCCTTTTGTGGTAAATTCAAAAGGGATTTTTTATGTGATTGAATACTTCTTAATATTCTAAAGTAAACTCTCCTACAGTAATTTCGTAAACCGTTGGATCTTGATTTAATTGATCGGTAGCTGAATAAGAAAAAGTTCCTTCAATAATTTTATTTACAGCATCATAATCAACAATAGTTAAAGTACCTGGATTAGATATAAAAGTTGGTGACACACCAAATTGAGGAGTATATTGACCAAAAATCTCACTTCCATCAATTAATGACATATCCATTTGGTAAGTACCTATTTCAATATCTGTTGGAAAATATAATCCCATTCTCTCTCCTGTGCTGGAATTTACAACCGTAATTACAAATCTTGAAACTCCGTTAAAAACCGATTCACCCACATAAATAGAATCTGGGTCAAAAAAAGTACCATCTACTTCGGCAGTAAATGTAGAAGTTAAATCACCTGGATCTGCAATATAATCTACTTTAAAAGTTCCTTCAGTTACTTCGGCAATTGTTGGATCTATCCCTAAGGGATCTGTAGCTGTAAAATTAAAAGTAGCTTCAACAATACCTGTGTTAATATTAAATCTTGTAATGGTAATAGTTCCTGGGTTAGATGTTAAATTTTCACCTCCTGTTGCTGGGTTATAAAGACTAATAAGTTTGGTTCCATCTGAAAGTTGTTCCATATCAAAAGTTCCAACTCCTAAACTTTCAGGCAAATCTATTCGCATTACTTTTCCATCTTCGGTAACAGCTACAATTTTTACAACTGGAATTCCAGATACTATGTTTAATGTAGTTGTAACAGATTGTGTTTCAAAATCTACTCCATCAACCACGGCAAAGAAAGTATCTTCAATTGGAGTTCCTCCTCCTCCTTCATCTTCTGTAGTAAAATTAACTTTTTTAAAAATTCCTTCAGTTATTTCAACATTTTCTATAATTGGGTTTCCACTTCCATCTAAGATAGGGTTTCCGTCAGCATCTAATTGAAGTCTTGCTCCATTAAAACTGAAAGTTCCAGTCATTTTTTGAGTTTGCAAATCCAATTCTGTAATGTCTAAAACACCAGATCCTCCATAAACACTTGTTGATACATAAGGGTTTGTGTCGTCTGTAGTTTCGTAATAATATCCTCCATTATCAGATCCAGAACCTGCAATAATACTAAATGTACCAACAGCAGCATCTTCTACAACTAAAATAATTCGTTCTCCAGTTTCAGCAATTTCACCTGTAATAGTTAGGGTATTTTCTTGGTTTAAATTTCCACTTGCTTCATTGGCAATAAAAGTAAGGTTTCCAATTTTTGCTTGGAAAGCACCATCTTCTAATAAATCGGGATCATCTGGTTGTGGAAAATTACCAACCAAAGGTTCGTCTTCACATGATGTAAATTGAAATGCAATTAGTGCTATAAATAAA
>JALWUJ010000069.1:3538-21666 GCA_027080135.1 Flavobacteriaceae bacterium
ATAAATAAAAAGTTAAAAATATGTTTCTTTTTCATAAGACAGTAGGTTTATTTGGTAATAACAGCAAACATAAATAAAAATTGTGAAGAATTACTTATTTCTTGGAATTCTAAGCAATAAAATTGCTCCTAAAACAAAAAATACCATTAAAAAAAGGATGGAAGTTCTCATTCCTCCAGATTTTTGATCAATAAATCCGTAAATTGACATTCCTATAACAATTCCAATTTTTTCAGAAACATCATAAAAACTAAAATAGGAAGTAGTGTCTTTGGTTTCTGGTAAATATTTTGAATAGGTGGATCTAGATAAAGCTTGGATACCTCCCATTACCATCCCTACCATTCCTGCAGTAGCATAAAATTGAAAAGGAGTTGTAATAAAATAGGCAATTATACAGATTGTTGCCCAAATACTGTTTACAAAAATTAAGGTTGGGATGTTTCCAAATTTTTTAGATGCTTTGGATGTTAACTGTGCTCCCAATATTGCCACCAATTGTATAATTAATATGCTTGATATTAATCCTAATGTTTTTTTATCTTCTCCTCCCCAATTTATTTCCTGATCTCCAAAATAAGTAGCCACCAGCATAACTGTTTGTACCGCCATACTGTAAATAAAAAAAGCATAAAGATATCTTTTTAGTATTAAATTTTCTGAAAGTGAACGATACACACCTCGCAGTTCTTTAAAACCATCAAAAAGTATCTGACTTGTTACTTTATTATTAGATTTATTCCCTTTAGGCATATAATAAAAGGTGTATTGACTAAATACAATCCACCACACTCCTACCGTTATAAACGATATTCTCATAGCTTTCATTTTTGCTTCACCATCGTCTCCCAATCCAAACAATTCGGGTTTCATAATCATTACTAAGTTAAACACTAATAAAATTACACTTCCTATATAACCTAATGAAAAACCTTTAGCACTTAATTTATCTTGTTGCTCAGGGTATGCTACATCGGGTAAATAAGAATTATAAAAAACCCAACTACTCCAAAAGCCAATTAATGCTAAAAAATACAGAAACAAGCTTAAAACAATATTTTCCAAGCTAAAGAAATAAAATCCCATGCAAGAAAGTGCTCCTAAATAGCAAAAGAATTTCATAAAAATCTTTTTGTTTCCTACATAATCGGCAATTCCTGAAAGTATGGGTATTAAAATTGAAACAACTACAAAAGCTGCTGCAGTGGTATAACTTATTAATGGTGTGCTCCTAATTTCTCCTCCAAATATGGTAATGGTTTCAACATTTGCTGACTTGAATAATGCTTGATAAAAAATTGGAAAAACTGCTGAGGCAATAACTAAACTATAAACCGAATTTGCCCAGTCATAAAAGGCCCAAGCATTGAGAAGTTTTTGACTTCCTTTTTCTAATGGTTGCATGTAAAGGTTTTAATTAAATAAATTTCAAGACCACGAATGTAGGTAATTATTTTACAAATTGTGTTACCCCAAACTTTTTTGCTTCTGCTTTAGCTTCAGGAACCCAACTTTTAATATTAGTAATCCTAGTTTCGTTGGAGGGGTGGGTACTCAAAATTTCTGGTGGAGCTTGACCTGCTTGTTTGCTCATTCGTTCCCATAATTTTACAGATTCATAAGGATCATATCCAGCAATTGCCATAAGTGTTAATCCTATTCTATCAGCCTCACTTTCATGTCCTCTACTAAAGGGTTTCATAACGCCAATATCAGACCCGACTCCATAAGCAACATTAAACAAAGCTTGATTCTCGGGGTTTTCCATAAATGCAATATTTCCAGCAACTGCACCAATCGCTTGCAATTGACTAGCACTCATGCGTTGTTGCCCGTGATTGGCAAGTGCGTGTGCAACTTCGTGCCCCATTACAGCAGCCAAACCTGCTTCTGTTTTTGTTACAGGTAAAATCCCTGTATAAACTACAATTTTACCTCCCGGCATACACCACGCATTTATTTGTTTATCCTCAACTAGATTATACTCCCATCGATAATCTTTTAAATAGCCTGCATACCCATTTGCTGTTAAATAGCGTTCTGCAGCTTTGGCAATTTTTTGTCCTACTTTTTTTACCTTCTGTGCTTCCGAAGTGTTTTTTATAACTGTATGTTCTTTTAAAAACTGATTGTATTGCTGAAAAGACATAGGCAATATTTCCGAATTTGGAACTAAAGCCAGCGTTTGTTTTCCTGTAAATGGATTTGTACTACACGATACCACTAATAGTACAAGTAGTAGTGAGGATTTTATTTTAATCATAAGAATTAATTTATTAAAAGGTTTTAAAGATACTATTTTTTCTATATTTTTAACATTCTTAATAAACATCCATTTTTGGAATGAATATTGCAAATGTTGAACAAATAAAAAAAAATCTTATGAAAAATCTATTTTTACTTTTAGCTATTAGCGTAACTTTTTTATTTTCTTCTTGTGAAGGTCCACAAGGACCTCCAGGACCTCCAGGTTACGATAATTTAGGACAAGTATTTGAAACAAACATTAACTTTAATGAAGGAAATAATTATAGTAGATTAATAACTTTTCCAAATAACATTGAAGTCTTCGAATCTGATGTTGTATTGGTTTATTTACTTGAAGATGTTGTTAATGGTTATGATGTTTGGACACCGCTTCCTCAAACTTATTTTTTAAACCAAGGAACTCTATTATATACTTTCGACCATACCTTTCTTGATGTAAATATCTTTTTAGATGCAAATTTTAACTTAAACACGTTAGGTTCAGATTTTACAAACGACCAAATTTTCCGAATCGCAATTCTTCCTTCCGAATATGCAAATGCAGATTTAACCATGGATGAATTAATGAACAACTTACATATTGAAACATCAGATATAGAGATTTTACCTAATTAATTTATGAAAAAACTAATATTTATTTTCGTCAGTATTTTTATTTTTAGCTGTAATACTTCAGCTCAAAACAAAAAAAAGAAACAGAAATATACTATATCCAAAACAGATACAGAATGGAAGTCTGAACTTGACCCAAATGAATATTACGTTTTAAGAGAAGCTGGAACCGAACGTGCTTTCTCAAGTGAATTAAATAAAAACTACAAAAAAGGAGTGTACGTTTGTGCAGCATGCGGCACTCCTCTTTTTAAAAGCGATTACAAATACGATAGCGGTTCAGGATGGCCAAGTTTTGATAGAGAAATCGAAGGAAATGTTGCTTTTTCTACAGATAAAAAATTAGGTTACACAAGGGTTGAAGAACATTGTGCTGTTTGCGGAGGACATTTAGGCCATGTTTTTAATGACGGCCCAAAACCAACAGGAAAAAGACATTGCATTAACGGTGTTGCTCTGGATTTTATCCCATCAGAAAATGAATAAGAAATTTCCAAAACAAGAGTCCGAAGATTTCTGGAAGGAAAAACTTTCCGAAGAAGAATTTCAAGTACTTCGAAAAAAAGGCACCGAACAACCTTTCACTGGAAAATACAATCTACATTTTGAAAATGGCACCTATAATTGTGGTGCTTGTAATACTCCACTTTTTAAAAGCAATCAAAAATTTGAAAGTAGCTGCGGTTGGCCTTCTTTTGATAATGTTATCAAAGGTAGTGTCGAATATAATCTTGACAAATCTCACGGAATGCTCCGCACCGAAGTTGTTTGCAACAACTGCGGTGGACATTTAGGGCATTTATTTAACGATGGTCCCACCGAAACTGGTCAACGCTATTGTATAAATTCTGTTTCATTACAATTTATAAAAAACTAAATTAAACCTTTTACATTTTTATTTGTCTTATATGAAAAACTTAAAAACAAATAATTATGAAAAGTTTATTTTACATTTTACTATTTACTGGCATTTTAACAACTTCTTGTGCAACTAAAGTGGTTGTTGATCCAAAACCTGATAACAAAACTGTTGTTGTAAAAAAGGTTCCAAATCACCATAAAGTGGTGTTTGTAAATGGAAGAAAATATTACAAATGGAATGGAGTTTATCACCGCAAAACTGCAAGGGGATATATTGTTGTTAAAATTTAAAAAATACTTCACAAAAGACAAACTAATTTGCTCGGTTAATCTAACATTTTGTAATTTCGCATTTTAAAAATCTGAATAAATTTACATCATGAGCAAATACGATATTATAGTTTTAGGATCAGGACCCGGAGGATATGTAACCGCAATTAGAGCTTCACAATTAGGTTTTAAAACAGCAGTTGTTGAAAAAGAAAACCTTGGAGGTGTCTGTTTAAATTGGGGATGTATTCCCACTAAAGCTTTACTGAAAAGTGCTCAAGTATTCGATTATTTAAAACATGCTGGAGATTACGGATTAACCGTTGAAGGAGCAGATAAAGACTTTACCAAAGTAGTGGAACGTAGCCGTGGCGTTGCTGAAGGAATGAGTAAAGGAGTTCAGTTTTTGTTAAAGAAAAATAAAGTTGACGTGATTAATGGTTTCGGAACTTTGAAACTAGGAAAAAAGATTGATGTTGACGGAACAGAATATTCCGCAGACCATATTATTATTGCTACAGGAGCTCGATCTAGAGAATTGCCAAGTTTACCACAAGATGGTAAAAAAGTAATTGGTTATAGAGAAGCGTTAACTTTAAAAAAACAACCAAAAAGTATGCTTATTGTGGGTTCTGGTGCTATTGGAGTGGAGTTTGCTCATTTTTATAACACGATGGGAACCAAGGTAACTATTGTAGAATATTTACCGAATTTAGTTCCTTTAGAAGATGAAGATGTTTCCAAACAATTTGGACGTTCTTTCAAAAAAGCAGGTATTAAAGTAATGACAAATTCTTCTGTTGAATCCGTGGATACTTCAGGAAAAGGAGTAAAAGCAACGGTGAAAACTAAAAAAGGAGAAGAAATTTTGGAAGCAGATATCGTGCTCTCTGCTGTCGGAATTAAATCGAATATAGAAAACATAGGATTAGAAGAAGTAGGTATTGTTGTTGACCGTGATAAAATTTTAGTAAACGACTGGTACCAAACCAACATTCCTGGTTATTATGCCATTGGTGATGTAGTTCCTGGACCCGCTTTAGCACACGTTGCTTCTGCGGAAGGAATTACTTGTGTGGAGAAAATTAAAGGAATGCACGTGGAAGCTATCGACTACGGAAATATTCCTGGTTGTACTTATGCCACACCAGAAATTGCTTCGGTTGGTATGACAGAAAAACAAGCAAAAGAAGCAGGTTACGAGCTTAAAGTTGGAAAATTTCCTTTTTCAGCAAGTGGAAAAGCAAGTGCTGCCGGAACCAAAGAAGGTTTTGTAAAAGTAATTTTCGATGCTAAATATGGCGAATGGCTAGGTTGCCATATGATTGGTGCTGGAGTAACCGATATGATTGCGGAAGCAGTCTTAGGAAGAAAACTAGAAACTACAGGTCACGAGGTTTTAAAAGCAATTCACCCACATCCAACAATGAGTGAAGCCGTAATGGAAGCCGTTGCTGATGCTTATGATGAGGTGATTCATTTATAAGTAGCACATCTTTTGAAAGTTCTTGTCTCTGCAAAGCCCTTTTAAACTGAAGTAATCTTTTAAAAAACAATCTCAATCATTGAGATTAATCGTCCTGAAAACTCTGCGAACCTCTGTGAAATCTCAGTGCATCTCTGTGGAATAACTCTTAGTAAAATTCGATTCTATAAAAAACTCAACAAAGCCAATTCATAGCTTTGCAAACCAAAACCAAGAATCACACCCTTTGCATTGGGTGAAATATAAGAATGATGTCTAAACTCTTCTCTAGAGAAGGTATTAGAAATATGTACCTCAATCACAGGAGTAGAAATTGCCTTTACGGCATCACCAATTCCTACAGAAGTATGTGTATATGCCGCAGCGTTTAATATGATACCATCGTATTCATAACCCACTTCTTGTAACTTATCTATTAATTCTCCTTCAATATTAGACTGAAAGTAAGACAACTCAAAATTTGGAAATTTCTTATTAAGAATATGGAAGAATTCTTCAAAAGATTGATCTCCATAAATATCGGTTTCTCTTTTACCGAGTAAGTTAATATTTGGGCCGTTAATGATGATAATTTTCATTTAGTAAAATTACAAAAAAATGCATAAAAAAAGCGGAAGCTAATAATCTTCCGCTTTAATAATTTATTTTCATTGGTTAAAAACTAAATTCTGCTCCTACGTTAAATGAAGCAAAACCACTTAATGAATAATATGTATTTCCATTTGTTCTATAATCTGTATTTCCAAAAATTCTTTGGTAAGAAGCTATTAAAGCTATATTACCAAGGTTAAAACCAAATTTTGGTCGTAAATAAAATCCTCCATTTACATTATCATCTCCTATTACATTAATAGCATAACCTAAATCTACACCTCCAAAAAACTTTTTATCTGCAAAATAATATCTTGCAGTTGAAGAAATAGGTACAAAACCGGCATCTTTATAATCAAATCTTACTTGGTCTCCATTATCATTTATATAATCATACCCACCACTTGCAACATATTGAGTATATCCTACTAATCCACCAACTTCAAGATTAGGGATAACTTCAAATAAATAAGCAAAATCTACCCCAAAGTTGAAAGAGCCAAAATCATCTGCTTCATTTACATAAAAGAAATAACGGTTACTGTTTAATAACGAAAATCCAACATTAGCTCCTACTTTAAAACCACCACTTTTCATTTTGGCAGCAACATCTTGAGCATTTACTGTTGATAATCCAAATACTGCAAATGCAGCTAATACTAATAATTTTTTCATTGTAATAATTGTTTTTGTTTAAAATACAAAGGTACTCATTTTATTTAATAATTTATTTATAGAAATGTAAATCCAGCTGTTAAAGAAAAGACACTATTTTTGGCAGAAGTTGTAACACCTCCATAATAGCCTTCAAATCCAATATCTGTTAATCCAAAATTATAACGCCCTGTTACCCTAATATGCATTGGTAAATCTACTCCTATTCCTACTACACCAGAAACATCAAAAGAATCATAATTTCCAAAACTAAAATTATCGTTAATTACAGTCCCAAATTGTGGTCCTGCTTGAATATTTAAACGATCAATAATATAATATTTAAAAACTATAGGAAAATTAAGATAATCTAATTTTATATCATTATAACCATTTGTTCCGTTTGCTCCTTGTTGCGAATAAAGAATATCTCCTTGTAATGCCATTTTTTCTGTGAATTTTAAAGAGACAAATCCTCCCACTAAAAAACCAGTTCTAGTAGAAGTATCAGAAACATCTGTTAAGTTTGCAAAATTTGCACCTGCTTTTATCCCTACATCTATCCCTTGTGCAAATATTGTTGCAGAAACCAATACCGTAAAGACAATTAAAATAAGTTTTTTCATAATTTTATATTTAGTTAATTAGTAGTTCAAATATAAAATAAAACATACAAATTGTTTAATAAATTTTTAATTTATAATTATTATTGATTAATATCGCCTTATGAATTGGCAACAAGCTATCACAGACTATCAAAATTTCCTTCGTATTGAACGTGGATTGTCCAAAAATTCTATCTACAATTATTCTTTCGATATTAAAAAGCTAACTACTTGGCTATCTGAAAATAATATAGAAATCTCTCCGATTAAAATTGAAACAGAAACTCTTCAGCAATTTATATATTATATTGCTAAGGAGGTAAATGCAAGGTCGCAAAGCAGGATTATTTCTGGATTAAAAGGTTTTTTTAATTATTTAGTTTTTGAAGAATACCGAACTACTAACCCACTCGATTTAATTGAAAGTCCTAAAATAGGAAGAAAACTCCCCGATACGCTTTCTATTGAAGAAATTGATTTGTTAATTTCAAGCATCAATTTATCTACACAACAAGGCGAACGAAATCGTGCGATTATTGAAACTCTTTATGGTTGTGGTCTCCGAGTTTCAGAATTAACAAACTTAAAAATATCCGATTTATTTTTTGAAGAAGGTTTTATTAAAGTAACTGGAAAGGGAGACAAACAACGTTTTGTTCCTATTGGGACTCTTACCATAAAGTATATTGAAATCTACCGAAAAGAAATTAGAAATCATCAAAATATTAAACCCCATGCAAAAGATACTTTGTTTTTGAATCGAAACGGTAAAGGTTTAACTAGAGCAATGATTTTTCATATTGTAAAAGAGCTTACCAAAAAAGCTGGAATTAATAAGAAAATAAGTCCGCATACGTTTCGTCATTCCTTTGCGACTCATTTGCTGGAAAACGGTGCAGATCTTCGTGCCATTCAGCAAATGTTAGGTCACGAAAGCATTACTACTACCGAGATTTACACACATATTGACAAAAGTTATTTGAGCGAGGTTATGAATAATTTTCATCCACGAAAATAGACAGGAACACCGATGTCACGGATTTAAATTTTTATGTATAAAATAATACCTCCTTAAAACAAACCTCAGTAAATCTCAGCACACCTCCCTAAATCTCAGCGTAACAACAAATTTTGAGATAATCCGTGAAATTAGTGACTTACTTCGCAATATTCACCGCACGAGTCTCTCTAATAACCGTAACTTTCACCTGACCTGGATACGTCATTTCAGTTTGAATTTTCTGAGAAATACTAAACGATAATTCAGCAGCTTTTTCATCACTAACTTTTTCGCTTTCTACCATCACACGTAGTTCACGTCCTGCCTGAATTGCATAGGCTTTATTCACACCTTTAAACCCAAAGGCTACATCTTCCAAGTCTTTTAAACGCTGAATATACGAATCTAATACTTGACGTCTTGCTCCAGGTCTTGCTCCACTAATGGCATCACAAACTTGAATAATTGGAGATAACAAGGTGGTCATTTCTATTTCATCGTGGTGAGCTCCAATGGCATTACATACATCTGGTTTTTCACCGTATTTTTCAGCCAATTGCATACCTAATAAAGCGTGAGGAAGCTCAGTTTCAGTTTCAGGAACTTTACCAATATCGTGTAACAATCCTGCTCGTTTGGCTAGTTTAGGATTTAGTCCTAATTCCGAAGCCATTACACCACAAAGCTTGGCAACTTCACGGGAGTGTTGCAATAAATTTTGTCCGTAAGAAGAACGGAATTTCATACGACCAACCGCTTTAATCAACTCGGGATGTAAACCGTGGATTCCTAAATCGATTACCGTACGTTTACCAACTTCTTTAATTTCTTCTTCTATTTGTTTGGTAGTTTTCTTAACTACTTCTTCAATTCTGGCGGGATGAATACGCCCATCAGTAACTAATTTATGTAATGATAATCGTGCAATCTCTCTTCTAACCGAATCAAAACAAGACATAATAATAGCTTCGGGAGTATCATCTACAATAATCTCTACTCCTGTTGCTGCTTCAATAGCACGAATATTTCGACCTTCACGACCAATTATTCTACCTTTAACATCGTCGCTTTCCAAATTAAATACCGATACACAATTATCAATAGCTTCTTCGGTTCCAATACGTTGTATGGTATTAATGATTACTTTTTTAGCTTCTTGTTGTGCGGTTAGTTTTGCTTCCTCTAGAGAATTTTGTATGTAAGCCATCGCATCTGTTTTGGCTTCATCTTTAATACTTTCCAATAATTGAGCTTTGGCATCTTCAGCAGAAAGACTAGAAATAACTTCTAATTGTTCCACTTGTCTACGGTGCATTTTGTCTATTTCTTTTTGTTTTTTATCTAAAAAAGCAAGACGTTCTTCGTATTCTTTTTTCTTAGCTTCAGTATCGGCTATTAAATTTTTAGCTTTTGCTAATTCACTAGTAGCTTTAGACTCTTTATCTCGGGTGCGTTTTTCTGCTTCCGAGATTTTTTTATCTCTTTTTAAAATAACGCGTTCATGTTCAGCTTTAAGTTCTAAAAACTTTTCTTTTGCTTGAAGCATTTTGTCTTTTTTCAACGCTTCTGCATCTTTTCCTGCCTGTTTTGTAATTGCATTGGCTCTCTTTTTAGCAGACTTAATAATCTGAGAGGCTTTGTTTTTCTCAAGAAATTTTGCAATAGCAAATCCTACTAAAAGTGCTACTATCCCTACTATAATGGGTAATATTGTTTGGTTCATTTTTGTTTGTTGGTTTTAAAACAAGTAATTTTTAACTTCAGTTTTGTTCATAAAAAAAGCCTACATTAATAGCTTTGTTTTGTATAAACTCCTTAAAACAAGTTTAGGGCTAATAAGCTGGTCAAGTATCCGCTCTCCACCTAAGGTGGACACGGCACGCTTTTACAACTACAACTCACCCTTTTTAAAGAATTCGCGTTGAGTTTACCAAAAGTAGTACTAATGTAGGCAGTAACCTTAATATGTAAAGAACGTTACGATGTAAATTCGTTCAACATTTGATTAAGCTTTTCTAGTTTCTTTTCAATATGTTGACTATCGTTTGTTTTGTTTATCTCTTTTTGTTCTACCTGAGTTGCAAACTGTAAAGCACACATGGCCAATACATCTTGTTTGTCTCTAACGGCATAACTTTGTTCGAACTTTTTAATCATTTCTTCTATCTTCTTGGCTGCTTTTCTAAGCCCTTCTTCTTGTTCTGGAGTTGTCGTTAACGGATAAACTCTGTCTGCAATAGATAGTTTAATTTTTTGTGTGTTCGACATTTTTTAAAATTTATTCGGAAAGTTGGGTAATACATTTATCAATTTCCCGAACTAATTCGTTTATTTTGAGTTTTGTTTCTCGTTTATGTTCATTACTGCCAAGTATCGAATTTGTTAACTTTAAAGTATTGCATTCTTCTCGCCATTTTTCAATTTCAATTTTATATTGATCTTGTTGTGCTTTCGAAATTACTAACTCATCTTCTAATTGTTTCTTTTTACTATTCAGATTTTCATAATTCTGAAGTAATTTGCTAACTCTATTTTCAAGAGAATCAACAATTTCTGAAAGATTGCTCATTAAAATTTATTTCAATACTATGTTTACAAAGTTAACAATTCGATAATTGAAAACCTTATTTTTTCTAAAATATTTTGTATTATTGAGAATCAATTCAAAAAATAATCTTTTCTCCCTTCTTTATTTATAGCGTATTCTTAATTTTACGTGATGAAATTTTACAGCTACATTCTATTACTTTTCGGAGGAATAACCTTCGCACAAGACAGTATTCCAACCAGTTACTTTAGCAATCCTATTAAAATTCCTTTGGTGCTTGCTGGGAGTTTTGGCGAACTCCGAAGCAACCATTTTCATAGTGGTCTCGATATTAAAACGCAACAGAAGGAAGGCATCCCAATTTATGCTCCTGCAGATGGTTATATAAGTAGAATTAAAATATCGCACTATGGCTACGGAAAAGCACTATATATAAAGCATCCAAATGGATATACTACGGTATATGCACATTTAAAAAAATATGGAGATACTATTCAAAAAATAGTAAAAACCGAGCAATACAAAAAAGAAAAATACGAAATTGAATTATTTCCAAAGTCCAAAGAAATTCCTGTGAAAAAAGGAGATTTAATTGCCTATACAGGAAATACTGGAAGTAGTGGGGGTCCTCACCTACACTTTGAAATTAGAGATACCAACTCTCGTCCTATGAATCCATTGCTTTTTGGAATTGAAATTCCTGACACCAAAAAACCCATTATCAATAGCGTCATCGCCTATCCTTTAGGAAAAGAGGCACAAATTAATCAGTCACAAAACCCGATTAAATTACGATTAACACTTCAAAAAGACGGATCTTATAAAGCTGAAAACATTTCCGCCTTCGGAAAAATTGGCTTTGGAGTTTCTACCCACGATCAGCAAAATGGTGCTTCCAATAAAAACGGAGTTTATAAAATTGAAACTTTTTGTAATGGAAAAGAAAAATTTGAGGTGGTATTCGAAAAATTTTCTTTCGCAGAAACTCGCTACTTAAATAGATATATCGATTATTCTTATTATAAAAACAACAGAAGCAGAGTTCAAAAACTTTTTAGACAACCAAATAATCCCTTAAGTATAATTAAAAAGGAAGATGAACAAGGTTGTGTTTTAATAGACGATGGATTAAATTCTGTTTACACCATAGAAGTTACCGATTTTAAAAACAACAAAACAACCATACAAATCCCAATAAAAGGAGAGGAATTAGAAATTTTAAAACCAAGAAAAAACAATAAAACGGAAGATTTTATTTACGCCAACGAAGGGACATCTATCACAAAAGGAAAATTTAGTGTTTACTTTCCAGCAAACAGTCTTTATGAAAATACCTACTTAAATATTAAAGCAAAAGGAGATACTTTAGTTTTACACGAGGATGTGGTTCCGCTTTATAAAAACATTACTATTTCTACAGATATTTCGAATTATAAAGGTGGAGATATAGACAAACTTTACATTGGAAGACTTAACTATAAAGGCGAACCCTATTACAATCGCACTTACAGAAAAGGCAACAAGCTCTCTGCAAAAACTAAAACTTTTGGTTCTTATGTTTTGGTGGCAGACACCACAGCACCAACGATTAAACCAATTAATTTTCAGAATAAAAAATGGGTAAGCAAGAACAAAACTTTAAAAATTAAAATCACCGATAATCTTAGTGGAATTAGTTCGTACCGAGCAACTATTAACGGAAAATTTATTTTAATGGAATATAATTACAAAAAAGACGTTCTTACTTATGATTTTGCAGACGAAATAATTTCAGATGCAGAAAATAATTTGAAACTAATTGTGATTGATAATGTTGGAAATAATGCTACATTTGAAGCAACATTTTTCAGAAAATAAAACCCATAATACATTTGAAAACTTCTACTTTACTCCTCCTATTCTTATTTTTTGTAACCTCAAGTTCCCTTTTAGCCCAAAACGCTATTATTAAAGGCGTTGTTTTAGATGAAAACAACACACCTGTTTCTGGTGTAAATGTTACCGTTGGTGGCGATGGAACGCAAACTAATTTCGACGGATTTTTCTCTTTAGAAGTCCCTTCCAATCAAGAACTTGTACTGGTTTTTTCTCACCTTAGTTTTAAAAACGTACAAGTTACTATCGAATCTTTGAGTCCGTTTTCAAATTTTGAAATAAACCCCGTAATGAAAATAGACGTGGCACAAATTGGTGAAGTAGTAATCTCTAGAAAAAAAAGAAAACGTGTGGAAGGAATCACCACCATTAGCCCTGAAACCATCCGGTTAATTCCAGGAGCCAATGCTGGGGTAGAAACTTTAATAAAATCCCTTCCAGGGGTAAATAGTAATAACGAATTAAGTACGCAGTACGCCGTTCGTGGTGGAAATTATGATGAAAATTTAGTATATGTAAACGAAATTGAAGTGTACAGACCTTTCTTAATTAGAAGCGGTCAGCAAGAAGGTTTCAGTTTTGTAAATACCGATTTAACTTCGAAAGTAGATTTTTCTGCGGGAGGATTTCAAGCAAAATACGGCGACAAATTGTCTTCGGTGTTAGATATTTCGTATCGCAAGCCTGTTGCTTTTGAAGCTTCGGCAGATTTAAGTTTATTAGGTGCCAATGTTTCGGCAGGTGGTGCTTCAAAAGATGGGCGTTTTACCGGAATTGTTGGTGTTCGTTACAGAGATAATAGTCTTTTTGTAAATGCAAAAGAAACCGAAACTAATTTTAAACCTGTTTTTGCAGATGCTCAAACATATTTCACATATAAATTTACCAATAAATTTGAATTGGGTTTCCTCGGAAACATCTCTATAAACGATTACAAATATGAACCTTTAACCCGTCAAACCAATTTTGGAACAATAGCAGACCCAAAAGCATTATTAATTTTTTATGAAGGGCAAGAAAAAGACAGATACAATACCTATTTTGGAGCTTTAAAAGGGACTTATGTAGTTACAGAAAATTATACCGCTAAATTAATTGGTTCGGTATATCAAACTCAAGAACAGGAATATTTCGACATTTTTGCCGAATACCGCTTGGGAGATGTTAATACCGATATAGGTGGTGAAGATTTAGGTGAAGTAGAATTTACAGAAGGAATTGGCTCACAATTAACCCACGCTAGAAACGATTTAGACGCTTTAATTTTCAACCTTGAACACAAAGGAATTTTATCTATTGGTGATAATAATATTGATTACGGAATAAAATACACTCACGAAGATATTCGTGATCGGATTCAAGAATATGAAATCATCGATTCAGCAGGCTTTTCAATTCGTCCTCCAATAGGTGGTGATCCTGGAAATAACGAACCTTACGACCCTTTTGTTTCACCAATTGTTCCTTATAATTCTGTGAGAGCAACCAATGATGTTCAAATAAATAGAATTTCAGGATTTGCACAATGGAGCCGAAGAACCACCGTTGGAGAAAGTGATTTATGGTTAAATGCGGGAGTGAGAGCGCATAATTGGACTGTTAGCGGAAAAGGATTAACAAGCAATACACAAACCGTATTTAGCCCAAGAGTTCAAGCTTCTTTAAAACCAAATTGGGAAGCAGATATGTTATTTAGAATATCTGGAGGATTTTATCATCAACCCCCTTTTTATAGAGAATTACGAGATTCATTAGGTATTGTTCATCCAGAAGTAAAAGCACAACAATCTATTCATATAGTATTAGGAAACGATTATAGTTTTAAACTTTGGGATCGGCCCTTTACTTTAAACTCTGAATTATATTACAAAATTCTTTCCGATGTAAATCCTTATACCCTAGAAAACGTTCGCATTCGTTATCGTGCAAAAAACAATGCAAAAGCTTATGCTTATGGAGCAGATGTGAGATTGGCTGGTGAGTTTGTACCAGGAACAGAAAGTTGGGTGAGTGTCGGATATCTTAAAACCGAAGAAAATATAGACAATCGCGGTTATATTTTTAGACCTACCGATCAACGTTTAAAATTCGCTGTTTTATTTCAGGATTATGTAAAGGTTATCCCAGATTTAAAACTTTACCTTAATTTGACATACAACACAGGATTACCAGGAGGTTCACCAAGTTATGCAGACCCTTACGATTATCAAACACGTCTGCCTGATTACAAAAGAGTAGATTTAGGTTTTTCATATGTCTTGGTTCACGAAAAAAAGACGTTTGATTCGGGCTGGAGAAAACCTTTTAAAGAACTTTCTGTAGGCTTCGAAATTTTCAACATTTTTGATGTTCAAAACTCCATTACTAATACTTTTGTTAGAGATGTTTATACTAAAGTTCAGTATGCAATTCCAAATTATTTATCACCCAGAGTTTTTAATGTTAGAGTTACTTCTAAATTTTAATTTAAGAAAATTCAAATAATAAGATTTGTAAGATAATTTGAATAATTTTTCGCTTATTACCTTAATAGTTTTCTAACAAACAATGTAACATCTTGAGTATTTAATTAGAAAAGCAACTTTTTATTATTAAACTTAAAGCTTTAAAGTCTTAATTTTAATTGCTTTATTTTTCAATAAACTCTTTCAAAACACTTATCACATAATCTACTTCTTCTAGAGTATTATAGCTAGAAAATGAAAACCGAACAGAGGGCTTTTGCATATCTTTTTCAGAAAGAATTTCGGCTAATACGTGCGAACCGCTCAACGCACCACTTTGACAAGCAGACCCTTTGGAGCAAGCAATTCCTTTTAAATCTAACTGAAACAAAAGCATTGTAGCTTTTTCTTTAGAAATAGGTAATAATACATTTAACAAGGTATAAGTGCTATTTTGGTTATCTCCGCAATAACCATTTAAAGAAGCGTTTGGAATTTCCTGAAAAAGTTGTTCTTTAAAATAATCTTTTATTTTTGTAATGTATTTTTTTTCTTTTTCTAAATTTTTGTAGGACACCTTAAGAGCTTTTGAAAGCCCAGCAATTGCATAAACAGCCTCGGTACCGGCTCGCAACCCACGTTCTTGCTCACCTCCTACTATTAAAGGTTGTAACCCAGAGTTTTTCCTAACAAAAGCAAATCCAACTCCTTTTGGTCCGTGAAATTTATGAGCAGAACAAGCGGCAAAATCAATTGGGATTTTAGAAAAATCTAATTCAAAATGTCCAACAGATTGTACCGTATCGCAATGAAATAAAGAGTTATATTCTTTACATAAATCAGCCACTTTTAGAAGATCTAATTTATTTCCAATTTCATTATTTACGTGCATTAAACTTACCAAAGTCTTTTCTTTTGAAGCTTTTAAAAGAGTTTTTAAATGGTTATAATCTACCATTCCTTTTTTGTCTAAATTTACGTATAAGAGTTCTATATTGTATAATTCTTCAAAACCTTCTAGTGTATGTAAAACTGCATGATGTTCAATTTTACTGGTAATTAATCGCTTTACTTTTAAATCACGAACACAACTATTTAAAATTAAGTTATCGGCTTCTGTTCCTCCTGAAGTAAATATAATTTCGGAAGCAGAAACGTTAAAGTAAGTAGCTATTTCTTTTCTACAAGTTTCTAAAATCGTTTTTGAACTTCTTCCAAAAGAGTGTGAGGAGGAAGGATTACCAAATTCTTGAGACAAAACCTCTGTCATTCTTTGGACTACCTTATCTCTAACTTTTGTTGTTGCAGCATTATCAAAATAAACTTTTTTCATAGATTTCAAAAATACGCTTATTTATAGTTTTCTAATAAAGAAAATTGTTACTTTGTCATTATTCTTTTTTTATGAAAAAATTACTTTTTATATTCTTAGTAGCTTCAATATTAATTTCCTGTAATGATGGAGATATAATTGTAACCGATTTTAATTTTGACCCAGAAAACTTAGACAATTGTGGTATTGCTGGTGATTATGTATTTTTTAACATCAATAATTCCTCTTTAGCAGAAAGTATTTCACTTCGTTTAGGAACCACAGACATTCTATTTTTAGACTCAGGAACAGAAGAATTTGTACTTAACGGAACTACAAATATTGTTAATTACCGAAAATACTCGAGTGATGTTACAAACGATTATTTTTGTAGTAATATTCCTCCAACTACTCCAAATGTTGAAATTGAGTATATAGGAGAATCTGGAGTTGCCGAACTTACAACAATAGCAACAAAAGACGATAACGACGGAATTGAAGAAGATTCAACTATCGATTTGGACACCGATAATGATGGATTATTAAATTTTTTCGATGATGATGACGATGGCGACAATGTACCAACTGTAATTGAATTAGGTTCCGATTTTTTAGCTGGAAATACTGAAAATCCACTAGATACGGACAATGATGGAATATTTGATTACTTAGATGACGACGATGACGACGACGGTATTTTGACCCGATACGAAGATGCTAACGGAGATTTAGATCCCACCAACGACATTTCAGACCCAAATTTTGGACCTAATTATTTAAACTCTGCAGTTTCAAATAGTAATATTATTGAACAATATCGAGTGCACGAATACACTTTAATAAGCAATATTAGCTTACAAATTAGAAACTTAGTTTTAGTAAATGGCGAAGAACAAATTACGCAAGAAACCATGGTTTTAGGAAACAAAAATGATGTTATTAACACGACCATTTCTGTAACACCTGACTTTTAAACTGTTTATTTTTTATTCTGATAGATATAAACCTCGGTTGCACCTACTCCATACTTTTGGTAATCCGCATCATAAAAATCTATATTGTCGTACTTTTTAAGGAGGTAATTTAATTCGGTACGGAGCACACCGGATCCAACACCGTGAATAAACACAACTTTTTGAACTCTTTTTGAAATGGCATAATCCAATTGGCGTTTTGCCGTATCTAACTGTAAGGTAAGCATATCGTAATTATCCATCCCTCTAGTGCTTGAAGTTAATTGATGAATATGTAAATCTACTTCCATAGGTGGAAGATTTCTTTCTTTAGGCTTTACTTTTTGAGATTTTTTTCTCAAATCTGATTTTTTTTCAGAAAGAATTTTAGAAATATTTTTGGGTGTAAAATCATGGTGATTTATACTTTCCAACTCTTTAACCAACTCTTTTTTAGCAAATTGATACTCAAACCCATCATCATCTTCCAAAATAACCTTATTGCCTATTATGGTTTTAATTTTACCAGAAATATCTTCATCAATAACTGAAACTTTATCCCCTATTTTCATAAAAAATATAAATGTAATTTTATTTATAAACCTCAAACAAAATAACAAAATTTATTTCTTTTTATTTGTTGGATTTT
>JALWUJ010000070.1 GCA_027080135.1 Flavobacteriaceae bacterium
CATAGGAAGCAATGTTGGCATAATGGTTGGAATAATTCCTAATTTAAACTCACCTCCAATAAAACCTTTTTCTTGATCTACCACATCTTGCATTCTTGCAGATTCATTGACAATGTTTCTAGCTTGGTTTACAATTTTTTTCCCAACATCGGTAAGTTCTATGGGTTTTTTACTTCTATCGAAAATAAGGATGCTCAATTCATCTTCTAATTTCTGAATCTGCATACTTAATGTAGGTTGAGTTACAAAAACATGCTCAGCTGCTTTGGTGAAATTTTGGTGTTCGGCTACAGCTAATACGTATTTTAATTGAGTTATAGTCATTTTAAAATGTTTGAAACAAAGATAAAAAAAATTATCAATAAAATTTATGATAATTATAAAATAAAAAGTTTTAATCTATTTGTTTAAAAATTAAGAAATTAATTATTTTTGAAAAAATTAAATTTATTTAAAATGGTAATTACAAAAAAAACAAATCTTTTACTTACTATTTTTTGTTGTATGATGCAATTAGGTGTTTATGCTCAAAATACTACTGAAGAATTTAAAAAACATATTGAAAAAGAACGCAAAGCTATAGAACATAATGCTAAACTATATAAAGAAAATTTAGAGACACAATTAGAAGTTGATAATAGAATAAAGAATAGTTGGACAATTATTATTAATGGTGTAAACAAAAATTTATCTTACAAATATTTCAGTAAAAAAGTAAATTTAACCAAAAATATAGAGGTATTAGATCTATCATCCGAGGAAGGAAAATCTATTTCATCATGTGATGATTTTAAAAAATTTGCTGACCGAAAAGGAATTCACCAATATTTTCCTTTTAAAGAAGATGTAGATAACAACGGGTTTTTTCAATTCCAATATGATTCTAGTTCAAAAGAATATATTATTGATATTAAAGAATATAATAATTGCTTAATTTTTGTTCCATCTAAGGATGGTAAAGAAATAATTTTAAAACCTTTTTATTAATCTCATTTAAAGCATAAAATAATACATCTCACAAAATTTTAAAACTTTGTGAGAGGTTTTATTTGAAATTTTGGTTTTTAACTAGAGTCTAATTTCAATTTCAACAGGAGTTTCTCCCACTTCAAACTTAGCATCGTTCCACTGTGGAGATCCCATTAACATTACGTTATTTGAAATTCCAAAAGCTTCTTTAGGCATTCCGTTGGGTTCAAAATCCATTTGTTTGTTGTCGTTTTTATCGTGTAAAACCACCACTCCGTATTCTCCTGGAGCTAAATGGCTAAAAGTAGCAACTGCTTTTCCATCTTTAATTTCTAAACTAGCAGCTTGTAAAGGTTGTTTCATAAAAGAGGCTTCGTTGTGTAATGATACTAAAATGTGTCCTCCAGAACCTCGTAAGGTTACGGTTACCTTTAAAGAAGTTCCTTTGTCTGAATTTTCAGAAACTACAGATTGAGCATTTAAAATAAAGCTTGTAATGGCAAGTGTTAGTGTAAATAGAATTGTTTTCATTTTTTTAGATTTATTTGATTACTGCCTCAAAAGTCTATAAAATGAAGCCTAGAAAATAATAGGAATTACTGAACTGTTTATTTTTTAGGATGAAGTGTGTTTTAAAGATTAACTTTGTTTGTATTTGACTTTTTAACTACTTTGGACTAAATTTCAACACTGTATATTAGTCAATACCAATAGGGAAACTGCTGATATCCTTTTGTTGTAAGTAACTTGACAGCACATGAACAAAATAAATAGTCTTTTATTTTTAAGCTTAGTACTAATAGTTTTTGGTTCTAACTCATATTCACAGAACAGACCGTCTAAAATTTATTTTAAAGATGGTAGTATTCTTGAAGGTTATGGAAAAATCATTAAAGACAAAGTTAAATTTAGAGTGTCAAAAAAAAGTGAAAGCCAAGAAATTGAATTTACAAAGATTGATAGCGTTCTTCTGAAATATAAGAAGAAAATGCACGCTTATGCACTTATTAAAGTCGCCGAATCTGACAAGCCAATGATTTTGGAAATATTAGTTCACGGACCAACGAGTTTATATGTTAAGACTACCAGAATAGACGATAATGGTTTTGAGCAAAGCCCTCCTTTTATTCCTAAGAAAAACAGAATATTAGCTATTGGTCCTGACCTGAATGATGAATTTTATATTAAAAAAAATGTTGATTTAGAAGCTAGTTACTATTGGATGGGAAACCCACTTACCGAAAGTTTTAAAAAGGTCTCAATGGATTATTTTAAAGATTGTCCTTCTCTAGTGAATAAAATTAAAGCAAAGGAGTTTAGACAATCTGATTTTATTGAAATAGTATTGTATTACAACAACAACTGTTTGTTGTAACCAATTTAATTACAATTGAGTACAGTCAAAAACTGCTTAAAACAACAATAGCCGATAAGGGATTTATAAATTTACTACCAATACAAATATGTTGTGTTTAAAATCACAACATCCCTCGAGCCTTAATCTCCAAATATTTATTTATAGTATCTACCGTCAAGTTTTCGGGAGCGGTGAGGATTACTTGAATACCGTGTTTTCTTAATTCGGTAGCGATGAGTTTTTTCTCGAAGATAAATTTTTCAGCAATGGTTTTATCAAAAATTTCTTTGGTGGTGATGGCTTCTTTTTCAGTAAAAGATTTTAATTCGGTATTTTCAAAAAAGATGACCACTAATAAATGGGTTTTGGCAATAGCTTGTAAATAGGGGAGTTGCCTATGTAAAGCGTCTAAGGTTTCAAAATTGGTGTAAAGCAATAGGAGACTTCGTTGGTTTAAAGAGCGTTTAATATCCACATATAATCTAGAAAAATCGCTTTCAGCAAAATCGGTTTCAATATTATAAAGAGTTTCCAAAATAATACTCATATGCGATTTTCGTTGTTGAGCAGCGACTCTGTTTTCTATTTTTCTGGAGAATGTAAACATTCCTGCTTTATCATTTTTACGAAGTACAATATTTGAAATCACAAGCGTTGCATTGATTGCATAATCTAACAAACTCAGAGCGTTAAAAGGCATTTTCATCACCCGTCCTTTATCGATAATCGAATAAACGGGTTGCGATTTCTCATCCTGGTATTGATTAACCATTAAACTGTTTTTCTTTGCAGTTGCTTTCCAGTTAATGTTTCTAATATCATCGCCCGTTACATAATCTTTAATCTGTTCGAACTCCAAAGTATTTCCAATTCTTCGTATTTTTTTAAGCCCAAAAAACTTTAAACGATTGGTAAAAGCAATAAATTCGTATTTTTTTAACTGAAGAAAAGACGGATAATTGGGCACCATTTTGTTATAATCGAATTGTTGTCTTCTGGCAATAATTCCTAAAGGGCTACAAACAAATATATTTACATTTCCGAAATGATATTCTCCTCGTTCTGTTGGTCTTACTTTATAGGTAAAATCTTTTTCTTCAGAGGGTTTTAAACTGCTTTTAATTTTAAAATCACGAATCTGCCATTGTATGGGTAATTCGTCTATAATAGTAATAAAAACTTTAAACAAAAATCTATTTACCGTTGTAATAACAATAGGGTTTTCGTCGCCATTAGATAATTTTTCAGGGACAATACGTGTGGCTTGAAGCCCTGTTTTGTTTCTGAAAAGCAATAAAATATCAAACAGAGTAAACACCATTAAAATGGTAAATAATAAGCGAGAAACTCCGTAAAGATTTTCTACAAAATAGGATACCAAAAACAGAAAGGCAATAGTAAAAAATGCCCAAAAGAAGCGTGGTTGTAGGTATATATTTTTAAAGAGTTGTTTCAAATTATTGTTTCTATTATTTTTAATTTACCTCGGAATTTCTAAAGTTTCAATAATTTGCTGTATCACTTTATCTGCTGTAAAACCTTCCATTTCTCTCTCTGGTGTTACAATAATTCTATGGCGAAGTACTGGACTTGCTACTTTTTTAATATCGTCTGGAGTTACAAAATCTCTTCCTTGAATGGCAGCAAAAGCCTTGGCGCTATTCATTATTGCAATAGAGGCTCTTGGTGAAGCTCCCAAATATAAGTTAGCATTGTTTCGTGTATTATCAATAATGGAAGCAATGTACTTAATAAGGTGTTTTTCGATTATAATTTTCTTGATGGTTTCTTGGTATTCTTTTATTTCCTTTGCGGTAAGAATAGGTTTAGCTAAATCTAAAATTCCTACAGACTCTCTATGATGTTCGTTTTCTAAAATCTGAATTTCTTCTTCAATATTTGGGTAAGGAACGTTTATTTTAAACAAGAAACGGTCTAATTGTGCTTCGGGTAATTGGTAAGTTCCTTCTTGTTCTATGGGGTTTTGTGTGGCAAATACCAACAAAGGGTCTTCCATTTTGTTTTTAATTCCGTCTATGGTTATTTGGCGTTCTGCCATCACTTCAAACAAAGCAGCTTGGGTTTTTGCTGGCGAACGGTTAATTTCATCAATTAAAATAATGTTTGAAAAAATAGGCCCCTTTTTAAATTCAAATTCTTGGGTTTTGATATTAAAAATGGAAGTTCCTAATATATCACTAGGCATTAAATCGGGAGTGAATTGAATTCGACTAAAATCTACATCTAATGTTTTTGCTAATAATTTTGCAGTTACTGTTTTGGCAACTCCGGGTACTCCTTCGATTAGAGAATGACCATTGGCTAAAATTGAAATGATTAGCAAATCAATCATTTCATGCTGACCTACAATTACTTTTGCTATTTCCTCTTTTATTTTCTGAACAGCTTCCTGTAATTTTTTTAGGTCTAAACGTGAGTTAAACTCTAAGGGCTGATTGTTGTTTTGTTCTATTTCGTTATTTTCTTCCATAATATTATGTTGTATATTCTTCAAGTAATTTATTTAGCTGAATAAGATCTTGTTCGTTGTGGAACGATTTTGATTTCAGCATTTTTATTGTTTCGATTAATGTGGTGGTTTTTTCTAAAGAGTGAGTGCTTTTTTGTGCTAATTTTTTACAAAACTCCTTATCCAAATTATTGGTGTTAAGATAGTATTGTGATCTAACTTTTTCCAAAAAATAAGTAATTTTTTTCTGAATTATATTTCCGTAGTCTTTATGCTGAAAATGTAAGTCGCCAATGGTTTTGGTAAATTCTATGGAGGAATTTTCTAAGGGTTCTATAACTTCAATTATACGTTGTTCACGTTTTCCTCTAAAAATTACAAATGCCAATAAACCTGTTATAATAAGGTAATACGCCCATTTTAAAGATGCTTGGTTTAATACAAAACGCATAGGCGAAGTCACAACTTTTCTCCCTGTTTTTAAATAATTATCAAAATATATTGACGATGGATTGGTATAAGAAAGTAGGTTGGCAACGTATTGTTGGTTGCCTTTCATTAAATAATAATTGGTAAAAGCTTCGGGAAAAGTATGAAGGTAAAAAGCACCATTTCCGTAAGGTATTTTTATAAAATTTAGGTCTTCGGTATTTTTGTCTTCTTTGTTTGAATAGAATCCAAGAGCTTCCGTTTTTAAAGTGTCTATTGCTGTAAAACTAGATTGGTAAACTCCTTTTTGGTAACTATATTTTAGGGTGTCTTTAAGCAAAATTTTACTAAAAAAAGCAGGATATACTTCTTTTTCTTGCAAGTATCGATAGGTGTAAGTTTCTATATTTAACGAATCGTTCAAAACTTTTCCAAAACTTCTTCCAGATAAAAAAGCAATGTTACCTTGTTTTACATAATTACTTAGCTTTTCGAATTGTCTTTTATCTAACTTTAAACTTGAATTTACCATCAAATACATTGAATTGGGTTGGTAAGTACTGTCTCTTAAAAACTCAAAAGGGTCTTTTTTTACAATATTATTCTCTAAATTATTTCCATAGAGAGATGCTATTTCTTCTGAAAATATATAACAACCAAAAGGGTCTTTGCTTTCTACGGTATAGTATTCTCTCCAATCTAACGGTTTTGGTCTAATTATCTCTGTAATGATAATTGCCAACAAAGCAATACCAAAGGCTAATAAGATACGTTTCGACTTTTTATCCATTAGAGTTTATTGCTTTGTTTAGTTGGTCAAATTGGTTTTTTGCTTTTTTGAAGCTTTCTTCATCTAATCCAAATTCTCCATACCAAATATGGTCGTATAAATATGAAACCGAGCTAAAATACTGTTTTAATTGAAGAGTTTTTAATTCGTTTTGGTAATCGTAATTGGTTTTATCAAAATGCCAATTAATTAAGTTTTTTAACGATAAGTTTTTTAATGCTTTTAAGTACATATACCTAATTGCTAAACGATAGTCGGGTTGTAAAAGAGCATTGTTTATGAGTTCGTCTAGGTTAATTTGTTCTATATGGTCTTCTTCAAAAGAAATGATAGGAGCAAGGTCTTTACTTTGCTTCCCGAAGAAAGACGATGTTTGGGTATTTAAAAATAATTTGGTTATAATATAAACAGCAATAATGATAAGAATAACATAAATTAAAATCTCGATTGTTTTGTATAGTCCGGGATCTACATCAATTCCGAAAATAGCACCTAATTTTTCGAAAAACCACTCAATGGCTCTTAATAAGTAGTTTTGAGATTGTCCTGTTTCAACCGAATAATCAAATTTTTTATTTGCATATTTTTCAGGAATTGAAGAGGAAAATTGTTTTACAGAAATTTCACTACTATCTATGGTAATTTCATTTCTTTCTTGTGCATTTATTAGCCCAAAAAACAGGAACAAAATAAAATAATATGTTGTTTTTAAATTAAAGTTCAATGTCTTTTCCTATTTGTTCTATTTTTTCTCGGGTAAATTCGTTATACGTTTGTTCGTGTAATGAAAAATAAAGAATTCCGTTGACAAACTGAGTTAAAGCTTGGGAGTAGGTAACTACGATTAATAATATCCATAATGCGATGATCCAAACTACTTTTGCTACTACCGAAGTACTTATGTCTGTTCCTGAATCTACCGCATGAAAAGCATAAAAACCTATTAATATACCAGGAATAGATAGCACTAAAAGTATTAATATTCCATTTAACAAACCCAATATAAAATTAACCCCAATGGTTTTCCAAAAGTTTTTAAAAACCAATTGCCAACCCTCACTAAAAGAATTGCTTACTTTTTGATTTTCATGTAGCAATACCATAAATGAAACTCCAAACCATCCCGAAATGGCATAGTTTAAAAGGTATTGGGCAATGCTTCCAATTAAAGGGATTATAGCTAAAATGACACTAACAATAAAAAAACCTACATAAATTACCATAAGTAAAAGAACGAAAATAATAATTTCTCCAAGGTGGTCTTTTACTTTTTTCCATACATCTACTTTTTCTATTTCAATAGTATCACTCAACACATAATTTGAAATATAGGAAGCCGATAAACTATAATTTAACGATGCCATTATTACGAATACTACCAAAAATAAAAAACCTCCAAAACCTATGTACATCATAGATTCGGTTTCGTTAGTATCGGTTGCCATACCCACAAATCCAGTAATTAGCAAATAACTAACTCCTAAAAAAGCAAGGATAAAAACTCCGTTATAACTAATAAAAATATTAGTAAATTGTTTGAAATTTTGTTTTAGAAAATCGAAATAAAAAGTAACGATATCTCCAACACCCATTTGTTGTCTAAATTCAATTTTTTTCTGAAGCATACTTTTTATGTAAAATTATGGGATACAAAATATAATAGTAAACAATTAGAGTTAACGAACTAAAAATAATAGTCATTGCTAACCAAACAGGCATATTGCTATAACGAGTTATAAAACCTTCTATAAATCCAGCTATGACAAAAAAAGGAAGAGTACTAATTACAATTTTAAGTCCGTTTTTGGCTCCTTTCATAAAAGAAACTCTTCTGGAAAATGTCTTCGGGAATAAAATACTATTTCCCATTACCAAACCTGCACAACCGGCAACGATGATTACAGAAATTTCAATAACTCCATGCAACCAGATAGATTTTGAAGCTTCAAATAAAAGGTTTCGAGTATAGAAAAAAGTAAAAAAAGCACCTAACATAACACCGTTAGAAAATAATAAATAGGCAGTTCCTAAAGATGTAATTACGCCAAAAGCATAGGCTAATAAGGCAACTCTAATGTTGTTGATGGTAATTCCTAGAAAACTTCCTATTTCACTTCCGCTTTTATAAATGGCTGTAGGGTCGCCTTTATCTATATTATTAATGGTTTCGTTTACATAGGCATCTCCCAAAATTAACCGAACAAACGAATCGTCGTTTAAAGCAGAAATTACTCCAATAGCAGTTGCCATAGCAAAAATTAAAAAAGCGTACAACAACGTTTTTTGATGGTGATAAAAAAACAAAGGAAATTCTGATTTCCAAAACCGAATAATTCTATTTTTGTCTTCACTTTTATTAATATAAATTTTTTGATGTGCCTGTGAAGCCAATGAATTTAAATATAAAAGTGTTTTACTGTCTGGGTAATAAGTGCGAGCGTAGGAAAGATCGTTAGTTAGCTGAATATAATCGTCTGAAAGTTTATCGGGATCCGAATTAATTTTTAAAGACATGGCCTTTTCAAATGCTACCCATTTTTCTTTATTTTGTTTAACGAATGCTGCTTCTCGCATTAAATATTATATTAGCTTTTTGTTTTGAATAACCTTAAAGTATAAAAATAGGTCTGTTGCAAATCTAATAGATTAAGATTGAATATGCAATGAAGAGTTAATATGAAGTAAAAATTGAAACAGAATAAGAAACCTAAAAACTAAAATATGGCGAAACTTAAAATAAATACTACCCAAAATGTAAATCTCGATTATAAAATTGTAGGTATAGGAGAACGAATTTTAGCTTTGGTTATCGATTTGTTTATCTTCTTACTTTACTTTTTTATTTTGGATGTGGTGATGTCTATTTCAGACGATTTATTTACTGATAGGTGGACTTTGTTTGGAATTCAATCTTTGTTAATGCTTCCTGTAATGTTTTACTCGTTATATATGCATATTATTTTTAACGGAAGAACAGTAGGTAAAATGATAGTAAAAACCCGTGTTGTAAAGGTTGATGGTTCGCCAGTGCATTGGTCTAATTTTTTGATTCGGTGGATGCTTAGAATAGTTGATTTATGGATTTTTGCAGGAAGTATAAGTGTTCTTTCTATATTGTTTTCAGATAAAAGGCAACGTTTAGGAGATGCTGCTGCTGGTACGGTGGTCATAAGTACTAAAAACCAAGTAAAAATTTCTCATACTATATTAGAAGAAGTAGAAGACACCTACCAACCCAAATTTATCATGGTAACCAAACTTACCGATAAAGATGTTCGGTTAATTAAGGAAACTTTTTTAATAGCTAAACGCTCCAACGATTTTAAAACTTTAAAAGCTTTAAGGGCAAAAGTAGAAAGTGTGTTGGATGTAAAATCCGATTTGTACGACCGACAGTTTATAGACACAGTTTTAAAAGATTATAATTATTTTACACAAAGCATGTGAGTTTATTTTTAATCATAGATATTTTAGGAACTATTTCGTTTACTATTTCTGGAGTTTTAACTGCAGTTAAAAAACGTATGGATCTTTTCGGAATTTTTATCATTGCCTTTGTAACAGCTGTTGGTGGTGGTACTTTAAGAGATATGTTGATTGATGCTCCTGTTTTTTGGATGGACGATTTGCGTTTTATTTATATTATTGCAGGAGCTTGTGTTTTGGCAATTATTTTTCGGAAAAAATTAGGCTACTTTCGTAAATCACTTTTTCTGTTCGACACAATAGGTATTGCTTTATACACGGTTATTGGTGTAGAAAAAGGAATTAATACAGGATTTTCACCCATAATTTGCATTTCACTAGGAGTAATGTCTGCTTGCTTTGGAGGGGTAATTCGTGATATTTTATGTAATGAAATTCCTATTATATTTAGAAAAGAAATTTATGCTACCGCTTGTATTGCTGGTGCTGTCACTTATTTTTTGTTGATGAACACTCCAATTAATAATAATTTTATTGTGTTTATTTCTGGCGGAATTGTAATTGCAATAAGAGTTTTAGCTGTTGTTTTTAAATTACAACTACCTTCTATATATACTACTGAGGAAATAGAGGAATAGGGTGTAATGCTAAATTGTTGCAAAAAATCTTTGCTCCTTAAAGTTTTTGTGATAAAAAAATATTACACAGTGTTACACAAAGAAAGCACTGAGGTTCATAGAGAAAAAAAAAGACACTAATTACACTCCCAACGCTTCGGGATACATGAAAACATCCTCAGAAAAACTGTAAAACCTGTATCACACGTGTTTCTATAACTCTTTGCGACTTAGTGTCATTACGAGATAGCTTTTACTTTGTAGCTAATATTTATTCAATCACTTCTACTTTTAAATATACATTTTCTAAAGGCCACTCTCCCTTATCAGCTGGGAGATTAGATATTTTTTCAACCACATCCATTCCTTTGGTTACTTTTCCAAAAATGGTATATTTTCCGTTGAGGTGTGCAGTGCTAGATTTAGGGCCTAAAAAAATAAAAAACTCAAATGGAACACTCATGTTATCAGGGTTTTTTCGGTAATATTTGGCTCCCGATAATGTCCCTTTAGTATGTAATCTTCCATTTCCTTTTTCATAAGGTAATCGATAATTTTCACCAATATTGTTTCTTTTTTTTGAAGTAGAAACTAAATCGCTACTTCCCGCCTGAATAATAAAATTAGGAACTACTCTATGGAAAAACGTTTCGTTATAGTATTCTTGTTTTGCTAAATAAATAAAATTTGCTCTATGCAATGGAGTATCTTTAAAAAGTTTAATCTCTATATTTCCAAATTGGGTTTTTATTATTGCTTTGGTTTCAGGGTTGTTTTTTCCATATTCTGTTAAAAAGGAAATAACATTTTCTTGAGTGATCTTTGGAAATAATTTTATTTTTGAAATAGTATCTTTTTTAACCTTAGTTTCAATTTTTCCTTCAGAAGTAGGAGTGATTAATTTCTCTTTTGTTGACCTCTTTTTAGTATCTTCACAACTTAAAACCGAAATAAAAATTAACAATAACAACAAGTTTTTTCTCATAGATGAAATTTCAAGAATTTGAAAATAAGATTGTAAAAATAACAAAAATGGAGCTTCTAGGAGAAGCAGTTCAGTTTAAAATGGCTCCTATTGAACGATTGGCAGAATTAAAACGAATTGCCCAACAAAAAAACACCGCAAAAAAAGCTGGGGTTCTTGCTTTGTTTTACCCTTCAACAGAAAATAATACTAACTTGGCATTAATATTAAGGAAGACATATAAAGGTGTACATTCTGCACAAATAGGCTTTCCAGGAGGAAAATACGAGAAACAAGACCTAACATTAAAAGAAACTGCATTACGAGAAACTGAAGAAGAAATAGGTGTTTCAAAGCAAATGGTTTCAGTTTTAAAACAATTAACTAACGTTTATATTCCGCCAAGTAATTTTTTTGTGCAGCCATTTTTGGGTGTGGTTTCTAAGACTCCAAAATTTAAAATACAAGAAGAAGAAGTAGAGGAATTGATTGAAGTTTCGTTGCAACATTTTATGGACGATGCAATAAAAACAGCTCAGACATTATCTACATCTTATGCAAAAAACATCGAAGTTCCTGCTTTTATATTAAATGGTCATTTAGTTTGGGGAGCCACAGCAATGATGCTCAACGAAATAAGAGAAATGTTAAAAGAGATACTCTAAAAAGGGTATTTTTGTATATTAGCATTCTTGTTTTGTTCAATACAAATATCAATTATTATATGCTGAATTTGAAGATTGAAGACTGAAAATATGGGGCTATTTAAAAAAAATCCATTTGGGCATATCTTATTCATCAAACTATGGATAATCAGAATTTTGGGAATGCTTTCTCACCGAAGGTTTAAAGGTTTTAATGAACTTCAAATTGAAGGAAGTGAAATTCTTAGAGGTCTTCCCGAAACCAACGTACTTTTTGTTTCTAATCATCAAACTTATTTTGCCGATGTGGTTGCTATGTTTCACGTTTTTAACGCTAGTTTAAGTGGAAGAACAGACAGTATAAAAAACATTGGTTATATCTGGAGACCCAAGCTTAATTTATATTTTGTAGCTGCTAAAGAAACTATGAAATCTGGGTTATTGCCAAAAATTATGGCTTATGCTGGCTCTGTTAGTATTGAAAGAACTTGGCGTGCTCAAGGTAAAGAAGTGAATCGTCAAGTAAAAATGAGCGATGTAAGTAATATTTCCAAAGCTTTGCAGGATGGTTGGTTAATTACATTTCCACAAGGAACAACCAAACCTTGGAAGCCTATTAGAAGAGGAACAGCCCATATTATTAAAAAAAATAAACCTATTGTTGTACCTATTGTAATTGATGGTTTTAGAAGATCGTTTGATAAAAAAGGTCTTCGAGTTAAGAAAAGAGGCATTTTGCAATCTTTTATAATTAAAGAACCTTTAGAAATTGACTATGAAAATGATGATGTAGATGCTATAGTTGAAAAACTTCAATACGCTATAGAGCAACATCCTTCCTTTTTAAATGTGATACCTAAGGATGAACTAGCTAAATATGAAGAGGATAACTTAAAACGTAAGTGGGAGTATTAGATTTAAATTAAGTAGTTTTTTAATTATTATGACCATAAATTTTATTGTAAAGGTCTAAGTATTTTTCCTTGATAATTCTACGTCTTAACTTCATTGTAGGGGTAAGATGTCCGGAATCGATACTCCATATATCTGGTGTAAGTTCAAAACGTTTAATTTTTTCCCATTTTCCAAAATCTTCATTGTGAATTTCAACTTCTTTTTGAAAACGCTCTATAATTTTTGGATTACTTATAATCTCCTCGTTGGTGCTTCCTATGTTAATATTTTTTCTGTGAGCCCATTCTTTTACAAATTCAAAGTTGGGTTGTATAAAAGCTGCTGGCATTTTTTCACCATCACCAATGACCATAATTTGTTCAATAAAGAATGATTCCTTCATTGCATTTTCCAGTAATTGGGGTGCAACATATTTTCCTCCACTTGTTTTAAACATTTCTTTTTTACGGTCGGTAATTTTTAAGAAACCATCATTATCTATTTCACCAATATCTCCTGTATGAAAATATCCATCTTTAATAGCTTCCTTGGTAAGATCGGGTTGTTTGTAATAGCCCATCATTACTTGTGGGCCTTTAACAAGAATTTCTCCGTCTTCGGCAATTTTAATTTCGGTATCTTTTATGGCTTTTCCAACGGTTCCGATTCTAAAATGGAAATTTCGCATATCATTTACTGTTACTACCGGCGAGGTTTCGGTAAGACCATAACCTTCCATTATTGGTATGCCAGCTGCATTAAAAACTCTTGCTAATCTTGGCTGTAAAGCAGCACTTCCACAAGCTACAGCATTTAAGTTTCCGCCCAATGCTTCTTGCCATTTGCTAAAAATTAATTTACGTGCAAGTGCTAATTGTTTTTCGTACCACCAACCGTTTTGCCCATAAGGTTCGTAACGCAACCCTAAATCGATTGCCCAGAAAAATAGTTTCTTTTTTATACCTGTTAAATCGGCACCTTTGGCATAAATTTTATCGTATATTTTTTCTAAAAGCCTTGGTACCACCGTCATTACTTGTGGTTTTACTTCTTGTAAATTAGCACTTATCGCTTCAATAGATTCGGCAAAATAAATGCTTACTCCTGTGTATTGGTACATATACAAAAGCATACGTTCAAAAATATGGCAAACAGGTAAGAAGCTTAATGCTTTAGAATTTCCTAAAACCATAGGTAATCTATAGGTGCTATTAATAGCATTACTTACAATGTTTTTATGTGAAAGCATCACACCTTTAGGTCTTCCCGTTGTTCCTGAAGTATAAATAATGGTTGCTAAATCGGTTTCAACAACCGCCGCTTTTCTTTTTTCAACTTCATCTTGATTGCTATCATCTTTACCTAATTTAATTACTTCGGTCCAATGATCGCAATCGTCGCGTTCATCAAAACAATAAACACCACGTAATGTTGGAACTTGGTCTTTAATTTTATTAATTTTTTCCAATACAAATTCGCAGGAAACAAAGCAATAAATACATTGACTATGGTTTAAAATATACAAATAATCATCCTCGGTAATGGTAGGATAGATAGGAACATCTTGAGCTCCCGTTTGAAGAATCCCGATATCACAAATATTCCATTCGGTACGATTGGTTAATGAAATTATTGCTACTTTATCGTTGGGTTGAACTCCAAGACGTATTAACCCTCTACTTATTGCATTGGCTTTGTCAATGTATTCTTTAGTTGAAGTTGCTTCCCAAGTACCATTATTTTTTGTAACTAATGATTCTTCAAGGTTGAATTTTTCTAATTGATAATATGGAAAGTCGAAGAGGCGTTTTACATCGGTCATATATCGTAGCTTTTGTATTATTTTCTATTGACTGCAAAATATGAAATTTCTTTCATTATCTAAAATAAAAAAGGAGCAACTATTAAGCTACTCCTTATTATTGATTTTAAATAAAACATTTTTTATTGTTTTACAACTTTGACAATTTTAGTTGAATTTTCTGAAGTAATTTTCATTAAATAAACACCTCTTGTAAAACCACTAAAATCTACCATTTTTGTTTCTGAAACATTTTTGTTTTCTTGAACTAATTGCCCTTGTAGATTGTATATTTCAACTGAAAAATTTGTTTCTGTAGTTACAATATTTAGTAAATTGGAAACAGGGTTTGGGTAAATTGAAAAAGAAGTTTCAATATTATCTTGTGTTCCCAAGCTATCATCAATTACATTAATTTTTAGATCATCAAAATAGAAACCATCTCCAGATTGAAATCCATCAGATTCAAATTCAAACCGAACCAAAATGGTTTCACCTATATAGTCACTTAAACTAATTTCTTCCAACACCCAATCGTTTTGAGTTCCGTCGTATAATGGTTCTCCTGTTGGCTGGCCGTTATTACTGCTTCCGGCGTTGGTAAATTTTCCACATTGTGGAATCCAAGAATTTCCATTGTCTATCGACACTTCTAATTGCGTATAATCCCAATTATTTTCAATATCCCATTTTGCATAAAACGTAATATTTGCACTTAAAGAAGAAGTTAAGTCTATCGGATTACTAATTTCAATAGTTTTATAAGCATTGTTTTGGTAATTTCCATTGGGTGAATCTGTAATCGAACTAGAAGGTGAAACATAAGTAGAATTAGTTGTTCCCCAACCATTATTGTTAAAATTATCGTTTACACTGTTTCCTGAATCTTCAAAAACAGGAAGTAATTGTCCGTAAATTTTAGTAATTAAAGTTGAATTGTCATAACTACCATTGTTTACAATTAACTCGAAAACAATTTCATCGCCAACATTTATCGAAGCGTTTAGGTTGTACGAAATAGTTCCGTTAACAACTTCCATTGGGTCAAGGTTATTATAACTAACAGGATTTCCTACCGAAGTGATATTCGATGAAACAGGATGAAGACTTACAGTAAAATTCCCACTTCCTACAACTCCTAATCGTTGCAAATCGAAATCTAAATCTACCGTAGTTTGCTCTCCAATATATTTTGAAGTTGTATCGGAAACCGAAGCATAATTATTTACCATTTTTGCTCCTGTTAAGTTTAGGTACATCATACTTTTACAAATATTTTCAATCTGATTTGAAGGTGGCCAGAAGGAAGAACCAATTTCTGCAGTAAAAGCATAAATTTTATTATGCGTTCCAACGGTTCCATACATAAAGTCATCACTATCACCTGCAGCTGGGTATAAACCAGAAGAAATCATATTATTAAAACCATTTTTTGAAACTAATTCTGAAGATATTGTTTCGTATAAATCGTTTTCTGGTGTAGGAAAATTATCTGTAAATCCATAGGGGAATAATAATAAGTCACCATAAGTATGATTGTTAAATGCCATTACAAAGTTGTGATTTTCAACAAACCATTTCATTGCTTGGTTTTCCACTTCAGAAAAAGGACCTGTACCAGCATAAACTTCACTGTTTGGATCGGTAGATGTTCCTTCACCTCCCCAAACATTATTGTTAGGGTCTCCATTAATATAATAATCATAGTTTCTGTTTGGATCTACACCATAACCGTTTTTTCTGTTTTTTCTCCAATAACCTCCGCCATTAGGATCTGTTTTTTCGTTGTATAAATAACCATCAGGATTTACAACTGGAACAAAATACAACTCGGTGTTATCCACAATACTTTTAATTTCAGGATTACTGTCGTAATTTTCTAGCAAGTACCACATATAAAATATTAATTGTGATAGTGATGCAGGTTCACGAGCATGATGAATTGCAGAGTATAAAATTTGTGGTTCTCCTTCGGATGAATCGTTTGGATTATCGCTTATTTTTACCCATTTAATCCCATTGCTTCCAATAGAAGGAGTCGTAGAATTATCGGGTTGCCCTTCGGTTAAAAAGTTGCTAATATTTGCTTTTGTAGTAATTAAATTTGGGTACAAAACTTTCATTTGGTCCAACTCATCCAACATTTCTTGGTAGGTTAAATAACCACCCATCGAGCCTAAATTAAAATTGGCAGGAGTTTGATAATCCTCTCCATCTCCCGAACAAGAAGAGTTTTTTACAGGAGTTTTGTTAAGACTGTTTTGTTGAAGGAAATATTCTTTAGCATCGTCAATCAATATATCAACTTGATAACCTGCATTTCTGGCTTTTTCAATTTCTGAAGCAGAAAACTCTGAAATTACAAAATATCCTTTTTTGTGAATTCCGTGATCTACTGGAATTCCTAAAGATTCAAGTCTAGATAAATCTTCAATTTGATTGTAATTAATTTTAGCACGAGAGTATTTTTCTTGTACGTTTTGTGAAAAACTTATCTGAAATACAAATAAGAGTAAGGGGAGTAATAATTTTTTCATAGCTTTTATTTTTTATTAACAAACGAAAAATTAGTTGTTAAATTATATGAAATTCAACAAAATAAATTATGCGTTTTTTTTTATTTATTCTCTAGCCACTTTCTTGCATTCACAAAAGCTTCCAGCCAGGGAGAAACCTCATCGTTTCTGTCTGAAGGGTAATTCGCCCAATTCCAAGGGAACGTAGATCGCTCCAAATGGGGCATCATCACTAAATGTCTTCCGGTGGTGTCGGCTAGCATTGCAGTGTTAAAGTCACTTCCGTTGGGGTTGGAAGGAAAACCTTCATAACCATATTTACCTACGATATTATAATGTTCTTCGCTTTTTGGAAAACTAAACTTTCCTTCACCGTGAGCAGCCCAAATACCTAAAGTACTTCCTGCTAAAGTAGATAGCATCACCGAATTATTCTCTTGAATTTCCACCGAAGTAAACGAACATTCAAATTTACCACTGTCGTTATGAAGCATTTTTGGTTTTACTTCATCTTCAGGATTAATCAATCCTAATTCGATGAATAATTGACAACCATTACAAACTCCTAATGATAAAGTATCGTCTTTTGCAAAGAAATCTTTCAATGCTTTATTAGCTTTCTCGTTATATAAAAATGCTCCTGCCCAACCTTTAGCCGAACCCAACACATCTGAGTTGGAAAAACCTCCAACGGCAGCAATAAACTTAATGTCTTCTAATGTTTCTCGACCTTCAATTAAATCGGTCATATGTACATCTTTTACATCAAATCCTGCCAAATACATTGCATTTGCCATTTCGCGTTCTGAATTGGATCCTTTTTCTCGGATGATGGCTGCTTTTGGTCTAACATATTGGTCGTTTACTGGAGCCAAAACACCCGTAAATTGTTTTGGAAACTTAAAACTTAAAGGCTGATTTTTATAATTTTCAAAACGCTCTGTTGCTTTCGCTTCACCACTTTGCTGTTGGTCTAATAAATAGGAAGTTTTATACCAAGCATCTCGCATTTCAGGAATACTGAATGTTAAATTATCTTGGTTGTTTTTAATCTGAGGGTTTCTGTTTCGGTTACAGTTCCAATTTTTACAAAGTTGATATTGCTTTCTGAAAGTGATTTTTCAACTACATAATCTTCCGAAGCTTGAAATACAATTCCGTTGTTTTCGGAAAAAAGTAGTTTTACCAAATCGTTTTCTTTCAATTCGGTAAGATTTAATTCAGCTCCTAAATTGGTATCAGCAAAACACATTTCGAGAAGTGTAGTAATCAATCCTCCTGAAGCTACATCGTGCCCAGCAAGAATTTGATTGTCATTAATTAATCCTTGTATGGTATTAAAAACCGAAGCAAAATAATCGGCATCTTTAATAGTAGGAACTTGGTTTCCGATAGTGCTTAGGGTTTGAGCAAAAGAAGAACCGCCAAGTTTAAATTTATCTTTAGAAATGTTGATATAATAAATGCTTCCACCGTTTTTCTGAAGCACAGGTTCCACCACTTTTTTAATATCGCTACAATGTCCAGCCGCTGAAATCACAACCGTTCCGGGAGAAATTACTTCTTCATCTTTGTATTTTTGTTTCATAGAAAGTGAATCTTTTCCGGTAGGAACATTAATTCCTAACTCGATAGCAAATTCCGAAATTCCTTCTACAGCTTTATACAAACGAGCATCTTCACCTTCATTATTACAAGGCCACATCCAGTTGGCAGAAAGTGAAACGCTTTTTAATCCATTTTCTAAAGGTGCCCAAATAATATTGGAAAGTGCTTCGGCAATCGAGTTTCGAGAACCCGCCACAGGATCTACCAATGCCGAAATAGGAGCGTGCCCAATGGAGGTTGCAACACCTTCTTTTCCGGTATAATCCAATGCCATTACACCACAATTATTAAGCGGTAATTGTAAAGGGCCAGCACATTGTTGTTTGGCAACTTTTCCCGTTACACAACGATCTACTTTATTGGTTAACCAGTCTTTACAAGCAACAGCTTCTAATGAAAGTACATTGATTAAATACTCTTTTATTTTTGAAGCATCGTATGCAGGATTTGGATATTCTCGTTGAACAGTAACATCGTTCATAATGGTTTTAGGAGAAGAACCAAACATATCTTCTAAGTTAAAATCCATTGGTTTTTCGCAAGTAGATTTACTTTCAAAAGTAAAACGGTCATCGCCTGTAACTTCACCAACTTCGTACATTGGAGAGCGTTCTCGTTTGGCGATACGTTCTAATTTAGCCAAATATTCTTCGCCGATTACCAAGCCCATACGCTCTTGTGATTCGTTTCCTATAATTTCTTTTGCCGAAAGGGTAGGATCACCTACGGGAAGTTGGTCTATGTTTATTTTACCGCCCGTTTCTTCAACCAATTCACTTAAACAATTCAAATGTCCTCCCGCACCGTGATCGTGAATGGATACGATTGGATTTGTTTCGCCCTCAACCATTCCACGAATAGCGTTGGCAGCACGTTTTTGCATTTCTGGGTTGGAACGTTGAATGGCGTTTAGTTCAATTCCGCTAGAGAACTCTCCTGTATCTGCAGAAGAAACCGCAGCACCACCCATACCAATTCTATAATTTTCTCCACCTAAAATAATCACTTTATCTCCTTTTTTTGGAATGTCTTTTATGGCTTGATCTCTTTTTCCGTAGCCAATTCCTCCAGCTTGCATAATTACTTTATCGTAGCCTAATTTTCGGTTATTGGTTTCGTCTTCAAAAGTTAAAACAGAACCGGTGATTAATGGCTGTCCGAATTTATTTCCGAAATCGGAAGCACCATTACTTGCTTTTATTAAAATATCTAAAGGAGTTTGGTATAGCCAATCTCTTTCTGGCATAGATTTTTCCCAGGGTTTTTCTGCTTCATTTAAACGAGAATATGAGGTCATATAAACAGCAGTTCCTGCTAAAGGAAGTGAACCTTTTCCGCCAGCTAAACGGTCTCTAATTTCTCCACCACTTCCGGTGGCAGCACCATTAAATGGTTCTACAGTAGTTGGAAAATTATGTGTTTCGGCTTTTAAAGAAATTACAGATTCAAAATCTGTATTCTGATAAAAATCGGGTTGGTCGGCACTTTTTGGTGCAAACTGAACCACTTTTGGACCTTCTACAAAAGCAACATTGTCTTTATAAGCAGAAACGATGGTATTTGGATTTTCTTTAGAAGTTTTTTTGATTAACTTAAAAAGGGAAGAAGGCATTTCCTCTCCATCAATAATAAAAGTACCGTTAAAAATTTTATGACGACAATGCTCGCTATTCACTTGACTAAAACCAAAAACTTCGCTGTCTGTTAATTTTCTGTTTAGTTTTATTGAAAGATTTTCTAAATATTCAATTTCTTCTTCGTTTAATGCTAATCCTTCTGCTTGATTGTATGCTGAAATGTCTTCAATTTCAATTACCGCTTCTGGTTGTATATTAATCGTGAAAATATCTTGATTTAGTTCAGAATATTTCTGAGAAAGCATGGGGTCGTAATCTGAAAAATCTTTGGAAACGTGCTGAAATTCTTCAATACGAATAATATTCTTAATTCCCATATTCTGGGTAATTTCGACAGCATTGGTGCTCCAAGGTGTAATCATGGCTGCACGAGGTCCAATAAAAAAATCCGCTATCACGGATTCATTTATTTTATGTTGGTCGCCAAAAAGCCATTGTAGTTTTTCAATTTCGGTAACTGAAAGTTGCGAGGAAGCTTGGACAGTAAAAACAGTGTTTTTAAGGTCTCCAAAAAAGTGAATCATCGTTTAATTTTTTCACGGTTTTTAAAAATGCAAAGGTAGTATTTTAAAATAATTATTGAATTATTAAATATGATTTTAAAAATCTTATATAATGAATTATATTCGCACAACTTAAACAAAACAAAACTATTATGAAAAAGAAAAACTTATTATTTGTATTTGTTGCATTACTGTTTAGTAGTGGGATATTTGCTCAAGAATTATTTCCTCCCGTGGAGATAATTCAAGGTACTTTTATTGGTACAACGATTCCTTTAAGAGATTTTCCAACCACAGATTATAGTTCGGAAGGAGTTAAAACGATGACTATTTTTCCGAATAGATCTCGGTATAATGCAAAGGTTAATGAGGATGCATTACCTTTAAATGACATTAATTTAAATGTTCAAAGTGAAAAAGGACCAATACCTTCATATGCTTTGGAACAAAATTTTGTTGGTTTTGACAATACTGGTGCAACCCCTCCCGATCCAACTGGAGCTGTGGGACCTAATCATTATGTTCATTCGGTTAACTCAAGTATAAAAATATTTGATAAATCTGGTACTTTATTAGCAGGACCTACTTCGTTAGGAGCTTTCCTTGGGATAGGTTCTAACTCAGGAGACCCCATTATTCTTTATGATCAATTAGCAGATCGTTATTTTGTTAGTGAATTTGGATCAGTGAATAATGGATTGGCGATAGGAGTTTCTGTAACCAATGACCCTACAGGAGCTTACAATGTTTATCAATTTTCTTTAGATGCATTTCCAGATTACCCACACTACAGTGTTTGGCCAGATGCCTATTATTTAACTGCTAATAAAGGAGGAGGTAATAAAGTTTATGCAATTGAAA
>JALWUJ010000071.1 GCA_027080135.1 Flavobacteriaceae bacterium
TTATTAACTTTATTAAACCCGTTTCCGTACGAAGTAGCTTTAAAATTAATAACTCCGTCCCCTAACATTTTAATTTCATTGTCAGGGTCTTTTAAATTATGTTCGTCTACCATAAATCTGTTATATGTTACATACTTTTTCATTTTTAATAACCTACCCCGTTACCGCTATTATATAAAGCTGTTACATCACTTTGTTTTAAAATATAATAATAAATCATAACTTCATCTAAATCACCTGCTAAATAATAATTGTTATCATATTGCCCAATTTTACTTATATACATTGTAGCGTTACTTGAACTTGTTTGAGTATCAATCAAAGCACCATTTTTATAAACTTTACACTCGTTACCCTCTCGCGTTAAAACTATATGCGTCCATACTCCTGTACTCCACGAACAACCTGTAAAAGTTAAATATCCTGAACCATCATTCATAATCATAAATCTATCACTATCAGGGATATAAAAATTTAAACTTATTGCAGTAGTACCACTAATTAATATTTGCTGAGAAGAAGTACTATCAAATTTAACCCACATACTAATAGAAAAATCAGTAGGTAAAGTTATTTCTGTTAAACTTAAATAATCGTTAGAACCATCAAAACTTAAACAATTTCCAATTACTCCGCCTGTTGTGTCAGTAGCCCCGTTATTAGTTAAATCGTTACTTCCTTTTTGGTCTATTAAATTGCTGTTTAGGTTCCAATAATGTTTTAAATAATTCATTTGAGGAATAAGTGAAGTCAAAGCTGTATCATTGTTAATAACCCAATTAGTATCATCAACATTATTCAAGTTCATTGTTCCGTATTCTTGGTTTAAATAAAAAGTATCAACTTGCATATTATTAGAAACTATATAATCAGAAGTTCCACTTTTAACCACTATTTCATAACTTGAACTTGCATTAACAATAATAACTTTTTGTCCTGCACTTGCTGTCGGTAAAGTTAAAGTTATATCCGAAGTAGCCCCTGAATTGCTTATAATATGAAACCCGTCACACTCTGAACTTGTTAAAGTAGCATCTGCTGTTTTGTTAGTTACTGAATAAGAACTACCACCGCTCGAAATACTATCATCTACATACTTTTTAGTAGCACTATCATAATCATTTGTAGGTGTAGCTAAATTAATAATTTTTTTACTTTGCATATCAATTTCGTCAGCTGTTTTAAGTTGTGTTTCTGTTCCATCAACTTCCCATAAAGAAGTATCACCTTTATTGTCATCTACATACTTTTTAGTAGCAACATCTTGATTATTAGTAGGGTCTAAAGTATTAATAATCTTTTTATTTTGCATATCAATTTCGTCAGCTGTTTTAAGTTGTGTTTCTGTTCCATCAACTTCCCATAAAGAAGAACTTGAAGAACTACTATCTACATACTTTTTAGTAGCAACATCTAAATCATTACTTGGAGTGTAACCTGTATCTAATTCTCTTGTACCATCACTTAACAAATATTGTTCGTGGTCATCTGCGTCCAAATTAGTTAAATCTGAATGAGAAGTTACACTTGCACTTGAAGGACTTACTCCTGAACTTCTAAAATCAGTCCAATCTTCGCCATCATCATTAGTCCTTATTCTTGCTTTGATTGTGTTAGTATAACTATCTTTAGTTTGATAAATAACATTACCTAAATAAACAAACTCTGCAAAAGGTAACCCTATCGTAATCATACTATTAATTTCATCTGTTGCACCTGCTCGTGCTTTTGCTCTTGTAGTATAAACTTGTTGTCCTTGAATAGCATAAACAGAGTTATTTATATCATTAGTAGCGAAAATGTGTGATAAAACAAAATCGCCGTCAGTTACTTCTTCTTGAGAACCTGAACCGCTTGTAATTTTGTTATACGCCAACCTTGAAGTTCCGTACCTTTTAGCTGGATAATCTGTTGCACTATCTAATCGTGGATTAGTTCCGTCGAAATATAATACTGGAAGTTTAGCTATTGTAGATAAATCTTGCGGACTTCCATCTGCAATGTTAATAAAATAATCTTCATCTAAAATAACACCATCAGAAACACTTAAAGTGCATTGGTCGTCAGTTGTTCCGTCACCATCACTTGTAATGTTACCTAAACCTAAACCGCTTATATAAGTAGTACCTCTTGCTATATGAATATTAGCGTGTGTTGTTCCGTCCATACCTAAGCCGTGCCTTTCATCTGCAACATAAATAGCTTTAGAATTTGTAGCGTCCCAATATATAATAGAAACTAAGACTTTCTGAATTATTATATTTTTAATTTCCGAAGTAGTAGGATTAACTTTCTCAGTTAAAACTCCTGCGTCATAATAAATAAAATGTGAGCCTTCAACATCTGTAATAACTAAACTTTCACCGCTTGTTTTTTCATACTTTTTACCTAATTCATAAAAAGTAAAACTTGAACCTGTCAAAGTGTAAGAAAAAGTCCTTGTACCATCAACAAAACTTAAACTTATTTCTGTCGCGTCTTGTATTCCTGTAGGGTCTTGAGTAATAGTACCTAAATCTTCTAAAATTCCACTTGAAATGTTAGAAATGTTACTACCATCACCTCTAATTATAGAACTTGCGTTACCAATCTCGTTAGCACTATTTACCGGTATTAACTTGTTACCATCATACTTTGTATTAATTGGATTATTTATGCCCATTTTGTTTTATTCCTTATTGAAACTCAGTTACAATCAATGATTTACCACTTGCTGAACAAATAGCACTTATTGAACCTGTAAATAAATTACCTTGCATATAACTTATTTCGTAACTTGCGTTAGGTTGTATCAAAATACCATTATTTAAAGTAGCTGTTCCACCTAAATTAATGAAAATGTTTGTATCTGAAATGTTTTGTATCAAAACATTTTTTCTTGAACTATTGGAAGATAAAACCGAAGTACTGGAAGTTCCAACACTTATAGATGAATGAGTAGGTGTTAAACTTTGTCCTTGTTCTACTACTAATTGATTATCTGAACTATCAACTCTACCATACCTTAAATTATTTTTAGTTCCGTCAGTAGATAAATTCTTTATGTTGTTAATTGTTGCACTTGTAACCTCTAATTCTGTATCAACACATAATCTATTAGTAGTACCATCATTAACAACATCAACATAAACCGAACCTGCTTGATTTGTTATTGATGAACTATTAACACTACCAGTAGCTGAACCAGTAGCTACAACTAATTCCCCACCATCACTTTCAATGTCTAAAATTCCGTCAGTTTTTAAAAAGAAAACTGCTTTATAAGTTTGAGAAGATGAACCTGTATTATTAATAACTAATCTTACATATTGACCTGAAAGAATAGGAAAAGGAATACTCCACATAACAGGTTGAGCAATGCTACCCTCTTGGTCTTTCCTTTTAGGAAAACCTTGAGAACCTACGTTTAAAGTATATTCTGTATCTTCGTACCAATCATACCCGTACCCCATTAAAAAAGCTGTTCTACCTCTTGGTATTTTGAACTCTATTACATCACTTGAACCGCCTGAAATAGTAACAACTTTAGATATTTTCTGTTCTGTTAAAATGTCTTTCATACTTTCATATTTTTTCTTGTTATTCATTTTTGACCTTTTATCCTATATTATAGTTTTATAAGTATTTAAATTTTAATGTTTTCTTGCTCTTCTGTGAGCTTTTTTTCTTGCTCGTCTATCTCTTCTTCTTTGGTGTCTATTCCTTGATAAACTTTCGTGTTTGCCTGTTGTCCTGTGTTTAATTACTCTTGATGGATTAACTTTATGTTTGTGTCCGCTTTTTGAAGTTTGTACCGCTTGACTTGTTGAAACTTTGTGAGTAGTATCACCACCAAAAAAGTTACCGCTTACTTGCTGAAAATCTTTTTTATATACTGCTTGAACATTATTAGTTTTAGGTTTAACATTTTGTACTACCGGACTTTCTCTTTCTTTCATACCTAATGCACTATGATATTTATGTTTAATGTAATCTATTGCTTTATAACTTCCCTCTGTACCTACAATTTGTCCGCCAACATCTGCCCCAAATACCGCAATAGGATTTAAAGTTAAAACTCCTGCACCAATACCGCCAACAGCCCCCGCAACATCACCTATAATGTTAGCCGGTAAGCTTTCTGTCCAAAAGTTTCTGTTATCTGTCCTTGTATCATACATAGCCCCTGCTATCGTACCAACGAACGGGATTAAACTTAAAAAACTTTTACTACCTGTTTTAACTCCTTGTTTCAAAGCAACTTTCAAACCTTTTTCTGCCACTTCTTCAGAACCAACTTTCAAAAGTTTTTCGCCAACTTCATCAGAATTTTTGAACATAAAATTTTTAATTTTTTGTGAAAATAAAGGTAAATCATTATAACTTTCTTTCATTGATTGTTTAAATATACTACCCTCTACATCTTCACCAATCTTAAAAGTCCTTTTAGCCATTGTTGTACCGAACCCTGTAAATATGCTCGGTATTCCGCCTATTACACCTAAACTTAAATTAGTAGGACTATAAGGATTACTTTTCTGGTCTATAACTTTTTTAGGTGAAGAATTGTACCAATTAGAAGTATCACCACCGAAAATGTTTTTATTACTTTGCCTGTTATCGTATTCATACTCGTTAGAATAATCTTGATTATTTTTAGTATTGTTTTGTAAAGTAGGATTATCTGCATTCTCTTGGTATTGTTCGTAAATTCTCGGATAATAAACAGGTTGTTGTCCTAAAACTCCTATCCCGTTTAAATCTTCCATATCGTCATCAGTACCACCGAAAGAACCATCGCCATTGTTACCACTACCGAAACCGCCACTTAACTTTTTTGCTATTAAGTAACCTGCTGTTCCTAATACTGCTATACTAATAATACTTTTTGATTTCATAAAATTTATTTTTTAGTAGATTTTGGTTTAGATTTTTTAGATTTTTTAGATTTCTTGAAATGTTTGTAACCTAAATAAGATAAACCACCAATACCACCGATAATTAATAAAGTACCTGTCGGGAAACTTGAACCTTGAACATCTGAACCATCACTAAAACTCGGTAATGAACCGAACCCTGTACCGCTATACTCAGGATTAACTCCTGAACCGATAGCACTATTACCCCAAAGATTTTTTAAACCGCCCATAATATCGTTTCTATCTTGAATTAATTTGTTATCTCTGTCAAATTGTCTTTCTTCATCTGTTATACTATGAACATCTTTAAACTTGTCATATAAATTAATACCACCTAAACTTAAAAGTCCTGCTGTTCCACCTAACAATAAAGAACTACCTGCGACTTTTTTAACTGGATTATATACCATTCCACCTGCTTTTTTAACTCCGTTTTTAATGTTTCTGTCTAACTTGTTAAACATATGCGGAATAGTTTTTTTAGAAGTAGCTGGAATATGTTTTCCTGCTTTTGCTGTTTTTCTAACACTTCTTATAATATGAGTAGAACCACCACTTAATGCATTACCACCTTTACTTATTAACTTTCCTGTGGTTTTCATAACTTTAGAATTACCGCCAACTTTTACTACATCTTTTGCCAAATTTTTAGTAGCTTTTGAGTGTGATAACCCACCCAAAAATCTTATTCCTGTTTTTCCTAATCTTGAATATAAGCCCATTTTAATATAAATATGTTTTATGAGTATTTAAATTTTGTGTCAGTACTGCTATTTTTTAGAAGTAGTCATATAAAAAAATAAAAGAAAAAGCAAGAGATTAAATCTCTTGGTACAATAATTAATTAAGAGGGGAAACCTCTTGATTAATTTTGTTCAATAAATCTAAATCAAAGATTTAGATTTCTTGATAGTATTGTAC
>JALWUJ010000072.1 GCA_027080135.1 Flavobacteriaceae bacterium
GTAAAGAATGGAATACCATTGCTGAAGAAGTAGTCCAAAAAGCCAAAAAAATAAGTTGGAAGGTTTCTGAAACTACCAAAACACGTGTTTCAAAATCTCAAAAAATTAATGAAATTTCTTCTACTTCTGAAGCAAGACTCAATACAAAAAACAACGAACTTAACAGGGTACTTGGCGGCGGATTAGTACCAGGTTCTTTAACCCTTTTAGGTGGCGAACCCGGAATTGGAAAAAGTACTTTAATGCTTCAAATTGCTTTACAATTACCTTATAAAACACTTTATGTTTCGGGCGAAGAAAGTGCTCAACAAATTAAAATGCGAGCCGAACGAATTCATCCAAATTCAGAAACTTGTTATATTTTAACCGAAACCAAAACGCAAAACATATTCAAACAAATTGCCGAATTGAACCCAGATATTGTAGTTATCGATTCTATTCAAACCCTCCAAACCGATTATATTGAAAGCAGTCCCGGAAGCATTTCTCAAATTCGAGAAACCACTACCGAACTAATAAAATTTGCAAAAGAAACAGGAACTCCTGTGGTTTTAATAGGTCATATTACCAAAGACGGAAACATTGCTGGACCAAAAATATTAGAACATATGGTAGATACGGTACTTCAATTTGAAGGTGATAGAAACCATGTTTACAGAATCTTAAGAGCTCAAAAAAATCGTTTTGGCTCTACCAACGAACTCGGAATTTACGAAATGCAAGGAAGTGGTTTAAGAGAAGTAAGCAACCCTTCAGAAATACTGATTTCTAAAAACGAAGAAAACTTAAGCGGAACCGCAATTTCGGCAACTTTAGAAGGTATGCGACCACTAATGATTGAAATTCAAGCTTTGGTAAGTACCGCAGTTTACGGAACTCCTCAACGTTCTGCCACAGGCTATAATGCCAAACGATTAAATATGATTTTGGCAGTTTTAGAAAAACGAGCTGGTTTTAAACTCGGAACAAAAGATGTGTTTTTAAATGTTACTGGAGGAATTACTGTGGACGATCCAGCTATCGATTTAGCAGTAGTTGCAGCGGTGTTATCTTCAAATATTGATATTGCTATTGATAAATCGATGTGTTTTGCAGCCGAAATTGGTTTGGCAGGAGAAGTTCGTGCCGTAACCCGTGTGGATCAACGAATTATGGAAGCTGAAAAATTAGGATTTAAATCGATTTTAATTTCAAAATACGCTAAGCTTTCAAAAGACAATTACACTATTAAGGTGATTAAAGTAGCTAAGGTTCACGATGTAGTGAAGTATTTGTTTGGGTAGAAAAATTCACTTATTAATTTGATGACTTGGATTTATCTAATGAATTTTTAAAAATAAAATAAATTGACAAAGAATAATTGGGCTTCATTTAATAAAGCAATTAAAATTATTGGTTATATAGCTATTGCTTCTCTTTTTATTATTACTACTTTTTATTATCCTCAACTTCCAGATACCATCCCAATACATTTTAATATAAAAGGAGAACCCGATGGTTTTGGAAGTAAAAATACAATTTGGGTAATGCCTTTTATAGCTTTAGGATGTTTCTTACTTATTAATTTTCTTAATAAAAGCCCTCATCTTTTAAATATTCCAGTTAAAATTACAGAAGAAAATAAGGAATACCAATATCGATTAATCTCAAAATCAATACTTGTTTTTAATTGTATAACCACTATATTTCTTTTTTATATCAATCTTTCAATTATTAAATTCGTCCTTGGAGAAAGTGTTGGAATGGGTACTTTTTCCGTTATAATTTACCTTGTTAGTATAATTCTAGGTATGGCTTATTACTTTTATCTTTCATTTAATGAAAAAAAGTTAAAAAAGTAATTCATTAGATGACTTGAAGTCATCTAATGAGTTTTAAAAATTACGGAGCCGGATTGGGCATTATTGTATGAACCGCATTTATTTCAGAAAATATTTCTTCAGAAAGCGTTAAATGAATACTATCTATATTTTCAGAAAGTTGTTGCATTGTTGTTGCTCCAATAATATTTGATGTTACAAAAGGTTGCTGATTTACAAAAGCTAATGACATTTGGGTTAGGCTAATTCCGTGTTTTTTGGCAATTTTATTATAGAGTGAAGTAGCTTTTAAAGATTGTTCACTATTATACCTTGAGTAATTTGGAAACAAAGTTACCCGTGCGTTTTCTGGTTGATTGTTGTTTAAATATTTTCCCGTTAATACTCCAAAAGCCAATGGTGAATAGGGTAAATAACCTATATTTTCACGTTGTAAAATTTCGGTTACAGCAATTTCATCTCGACGTTGTAAAAGGTTGTACGAGTTTTGAAGCGTAATCATTTTCATCGCTCCTTTTCGGTGTTCTTCCATATAACGCATTAAACCGTAAGGAGTTTCGTTGGAAAGTCCGATAGCTCTTACTTTGCCTTCTTTTACAAAGTTTTCTAGTCGTTCTAATACATCAGAAAAATTATCTTTCCATTCTTCGGAAGGATTGTAATTAAAATCGCGAACCCCAAAAATATTCACACTACGTTCAGGCCAATGCAACTGGTATAAATCTATATAATCGGTATGCAAACGCTGTAAACTATTATGAAGAGCATCTTCCAACGATTCTTTACTGAAATCTAAATTTTCTCGAATATGAGTAAAACCACGAGAAGGTCCTGCGATTTTTGAAGCCAAAACTACTTGATTTCGATTCTTATTTTTAGCAAACCAAGTACCGATAATTTCTTCAGTTTTTCCTTGTGTTTTAGGTGAAGCAGGTACTGCATACATCTCGGCAGTATCAATAAAATTAATTCCTTTTTCTAAGGCATAATCTAATTGTTCGTGACCCTCTTGTTGTGAGTTTTGTTCACCCCAAGTCATGGTGCCAAGGCAGATTTTACTAACTTTTATATTGGTGTTGGGTAGTTTTGTGTATTTCATATTCATCACCCGAAAAAACGGATGTCTTTTTAAATTAATTATTCAAAAGTTTAGAAATTTCATCCAATTTAGGAGTTAAAATTACTTCAATTCTTCTGTTTGCTGCACGACCTTCGGAAGTTTCATTACTGGCTATTGGAGAGTATTCTCCTTTACCTGCTGCAGTAATATTTTCCTTATTAATTTTTGCATTTTTTTCTAAAATAGCAACAATAGAGGTGGCTCTTTTGGTAGATAAATCCCAGTTGTTTTTAATATTTCCTTTCCCAGAATAGGTAACATTATCGGTATGACCTTCAATTAAAACGGCTATTTCAGGGTTTTCTGCCAATACTTTTCCAAGTTGTACTACGGCTTCATAACCTCTTGGATTAACTGCCCAACTTCCACTGTCAAAAAGTAATTTATTTTCCATAGACACATATACTTTCCCATCTCGTTGTTCTACGGTAAGACCTTTTCCTTCAAAATTGGTTAATGCTTTTGAAATAGCATTCTTTAAGTCATTCATTTTTGATTCTTTTTCAAGTATCATTTTCTCCAATTCAGACACTCTGTTTGAACGAGATTCTAAGTCTGTTTGTAACTTTTTTAATCGTTCATTTTCAAATGCTAACTCCTTTTCTTTTCCTTCTAATTGAGATAGAAGATTTCTATTTAACTCTAAGTTTTCAGTTAATTTGGAAGAGCTATTTTTTTCTAAAGCGTCGTAGGATTCTTTTAATCTGTCATGGCTAGATTTTGAAGCTGCCAAATCCATTTCCAATCTGCTTTTTTCTTTTTTCAGCTTTTCTATTTCTTCTTTTAAGGCTTCGGTAGAAACTATATTATAATCTTCAGCATCATTTAATTGTGTCATTAATGCCTTGTTTTCAAGTTTTAATTTTTCGTACTTACTGTCTAAATCTTCGTATAATTTTGAAGAAACACAGGATGTTGCAAAAAAAATAATTGCTGTTCCGAAGAAAATATTTTTTTTCATAGTTTGAAGTTTATTTTTTAAGATTCCTTCCTACGCAGGAATATTTAATTCCACCAACAAAGGACAATGATCACTATGTTTGGCATCGGGTAATATAACGGCACGTTTGATATTTTCTTGTAAAGGCTCCGAAACCATATGATAATCAATCCGCCAACCTTTATTGTTATTACGGGCATTAGCACGATAACTCCACCAAGTATAATTATGTGGCTCTTTATTTAAATGTCTGAAGGAATCTATAAATCCACTTTTTATAAAATTGCCTATCCACTCTCGTTCCACAGGTAAAAATCCTGAAGTATTTTTGTTGGCTACAGGGTTATGAATGTCAATGGCTTCGTGACAAATATTATAATCACCACAAATTACTAAATTGGGTTTTTCTTGTTTAAGTTTGTTTACATATTCTTGAAATTCTGCCATAAAATTAAGTTTAAATTGTAAACGAGCATCGTTAGTACCACTGGGTAAATACAAACTCATAATAGAAACCTTATCGTAATCTACTCTAAGGTTTCTGCCTTCATAGTCCATAGTTTCAATTCCGGTACCATATTCAACGTGATTGGGTTCTTTTTTACAAAAAATTGCCACACCGCTATATCCTTTTTTCTGAGCAGAATACCAATATTGAAATGGATATCCAGCTTCCTTTATTGCTTCGGTATCTACTTGTTCTTCCATCGCTTTTATTTCCTGAAGACAGATTACATCTGGACTTGCTTGTTGAAGCCATTGGGTAAAGCCTTTTTTCATTGCGGCTCTAATTCCGTTTACGTTGTAGGATATTATTTTCATATTTAATGTCTGTATAATCAGGTATCTTTAAATTATTTGTAATCACAAAGTGCTCAAAGATTTTCACAAAGTTCACAAAGTGTTTCTTTATTTTATATTAATTGCACCCATAAATTGGGTGAGCTTTTGTATGCTTTGCCAAAGTTTAAAACTTTGGCAAAGCTCTTAAATAATAATACGTGCTAATTTAATTAAGATTGTATTTTTACATAGTATATTTAAGAAATTATTATACAAAATATTTCAGCTTTAGTTTAGTTGTATAGTTAATGAAGTTTATTCTACTTTTTTTATCGTTGTTTATGGTCGGTGTAGTCTTTGCACAAGACCTTCCGAGTAATTACAAAAGTAAAAAAATTGCAATATCAGATACTATTTTTATTGAAAGTGTAAGTATTAATCCTTTACAATTTCAAGTTTTAAATAAAAATGGTAAACTCATAGATTCAACACAATATCAAGTAGATTTTAGCAAAAGTATTTTAATTCTTTCAGAAAAAATTAAAACTGAAAACGATTCTCTTACAATAAAATACTTACGTTATCCCGATTATTTAACACGTGATTATTTTGTGTTAGACACCAATATTATTGTGAATAACAGTAGTAATATTAACAAACTATACTCGCTTCAGGAAAGTACTAATAAAAACAAATTTACTCCTTTTGATGGCTTGAACACTCTTGGAAGTATCTCACGTGGTGTTACTGTTGGAAATAACCAAAATGCGGTAGTTAACTCTGAATTAGATTTACAAATTACCGGAAAATTAAGTGATAAAGTTTCTATTCGAGCTTCCATTCAAGATGCAAATCTTCCTTCGCAAGAGGGTGGTTATTCACAAAGTTTAAATGAATTTGACCAAATTTTTATCGAACTTTTTAGCGATAATTGGAACATAAGAGCAGGTGATGTAGATTTAATAAACAACAAAAGTTACTTTGGAAACTTTACCAAAAAGGTGCAAGGAATTTCTTTGGGCGGAACCATACATCATCAATCGGGAGCAAAAACCAATGTTTATGCTGCAGGAGCTTTGGTACGAGGCGTATTTTCTAGTAGTGAATTTGTTGGA
>JALWUJ010000073.1 GCA_027080135.1 Flavobacteriaceae bacterium
TCCAAGCACCACCTCGTTTTCCAGCTCTTGGATGGAAATCTGCATAAAAAATGGCAATCAAATTTTCTTCTTTATCGGTAACTCTGAAGGTTTTTACATCTTCGTGGTATTTGTCGATAGTTGAAACCTCTTTAAATTGAAGATCGTATAATTTATTGGCAACCGTAAAAACGCCTTCAATTACATTTTCTAATTTAAAATAAGGTTTTAATTGCTCGTCGTCTAAATCGAATAATTTTTGTTTTAATTTTTCAGAATAATAAGCACCATCCCATTTTTCAAGTTGATCGTTTCCGTCCAGCTCTTTTGCAAATTCCTCTAAATTTTTAAATTCCTTTTGTGCTGCGGGTTTTGCTTTTTCTAACAATTCATTTAAAAAGCTGAAAACTTTTTCGGGAGTTTTTGCCATTCGTTCTTCCAAAACAAAATGTGCGTGTGATTGATAACCCAACAATTTTGCTCGTTGAAAACGCAGCTTAGTAATTTCTAAAACATTGTTTTGATTATCGAAATCATTATTCTGAAAAGCCCTTGCTCCAAATGCCAAAGTCATTTTTTTTCTGAGCTCTCGATTATCAGCGTAGGTAACAAAAGGAACATAACTTGGGTAATCTAAGGTGAAAACCCAACCTTCGAGTTCTTTTTCTTTGGCAGTTTGTGCAGCCATTTCTTTTACACCCTCTGGTAATCCTGCTAAATCATTTTCATTGGTAATATGAAGTAGAAAATTATTGGTTTCTGCTAAAACATTCTCGCCAAAATTTAATTTTAATTTAGAAAGTTGGCTGTCTATTTCGCGAAGTTTTATTTTTTCATCTTCAGAAAGATTGGCTCCGTTTCTTGAAAACCCTTTGTATTGTTTTTCGAGAAGGGTTTGCTGTTCTTTATTTAGAGTAAGTGAATTTTTAGAATCAAAAACCTGTTTTACTCTATTGAATAATTTTTCATTTAATAGAATATCATTTCCAAATTCGGATAATAACGGAGATACTTCCTGAGCAATTTTCTGAATTTCGTCATTGGTTTCGGCACTATTCAGATTAAAAAAAATACTGGTAACTCGATCTAATTGTTGTCCTGTGTTTTCCAGTGCTTCCACCGTATTTTCAAAAGTTGCGGACTCTGTGTTGTTTGCAATAGTATCAATTTCAGATTTTGTTTTTTCAATTAATTGTTTGATTGCGGGTGCGAAATGCTCGTTTTTAACTTTTGAAAATGGAGCGGTGTTGAATGGTTTTAAAAGTGGGTTCATTAGGTTGTTAGGTTGTAGGTTGTTGGGTTTTAGGTTGCGGGTTGTTGGGTCGTAGGTGTTAGGGTTTTTATCAAAGAATATTCTTTGATAATTTTTTTAAAAATCAAAAATCGTTAATCTTCAAATAATTGTCTTAAAAACTCTGCACTCATAACTCTAAATTCATAACTTTTTTAAATTCCTAGCACCTTCCTCCACCTTAATCTTTAATCCTTCTTTATAGGCTAAAATTTTATCGAGTACACATTTGTCACTAGTTCCTACGATTTGAGCTGCTAAAATCCCAGCGTTTTTAGCACCATCTAAAGCAACAGTAGCAACTGGAACTCCGCCAGGCATTTGTAAAATGGAAAGGACAGAATCCCATCCATCAATCGAGTTTCTAGATTTTACTGGAACTCCAATTACAGGTAAAGGTGATAAGGAAGCAATCATTCCTGGCAAATGTGCTGCTCCTCCAGCTCCAGCGATGATTACTGAAAATCCTCTGGTGTGAGCATTTTTTCCATAATCGAAAAGTTTTTCTGGAGTACGATGTGCCGATACTATATCGACTTCTATCTCAATATCAAAACCTTTTAAAATATCGATAGCTTCTTGCATAATTGGGAGGTCACTTGTGCTTCCCATAATGATTCCTACTTTCATAAATTCCAAATTTTAAATTCCAAATTCCAAAAAAGAAATTTGCTAAATCATTTTTAATAACCGAGTATTCCTCGGTTGTTCTTCTACTTATCAGACCTAGTAGATTTTAAAAGCCTACTAGGTCTTTTTGTGTTTTGTTTTTGAATCCAATTTATAAACAAACCATTTAATAATCGTTCAAAATATCCATAATTTCATCTCTGCTAATTCTATCCTCACGATTAGATTGTTGCATTAATAATAACAAACCAAAATCTTCTTTTTCATCATCAGTCATATTGTTTAATTTTATCTATTCTGAAATTACTTCAATAGTCCGTTTTACTTCTTCAGCAATTTTATGTGCTGTTTTAATATCTTTATTTACGATGGTTAAGTGTCCCATTTTACGGAAAGGTCTGGTTTGTTTTTTTCCGTAGATATGCGGAGTAACGCCTTCCAAAGATAGTATCTTTTCTATGTTTTTATAAACCACGTTTCCTGAATGATTTTCGGCTCCAACCAAATTGACCATAATCGCAGCGAGTTTGCTTTTTGTATCTCCTAAAGGAAGGTTTAAAATAGCCCGCAAATGTTGCTCAAACTGATTGGTAACACTGCCTTCAATACTGTAATGTCCGCTATTGTGTGGTCTTGGTGCGACTTCATTGACAATGATTTCATCGTCTTTGGTTTGAAACATTTCTACCGCCAATAATCCTACATGTTGAAATGCTTCGGAAACTTTTACCGCAATAGCTCTTGCTTTTTGAGAAACTTCCTCGCTAATACGAGCAGGACAAATTACATATTCTACTTGATTGGCTTCTGGATGAAATTCCATTTCCACAACTGGATAGGTTTTAATTTCTCCTTTCGGATTTCGGGCTACAATGACCGCCAATTCATTTTTAAAATTAATGAGTTCTTCCGAAATACACGAAGTATCGGGAAGCGATTTTAAATCGTCATTATTCCGAATCATCTTTACACCCATACCGTCATAACCTCCGGTGCTTTGTTTCCAAACAAAAGGAAATTGTTGTTTTTTAATTGAAATAGCTTCCAATAAATCTGCCTTAGTTTCAAAAACCTGAAATGGCGAAGTTGGAATGTGATTCGATTTATAAAATTGTTTTTGAGTACTTTTATTGTTAATGTTCCGAAGTGTTTTAGGAGAAGGATAGACGGTAATCCCTTCAGAAACCAATTTCTCTAAGGCTTCCATATTAACGTGTTCAATTTCAAAAGTAAGGACATCTACCTTTTTTCCGAAGTTAAAAACGGTTTCGAAATCCATTAAATTTCCTACTTCAAATTCATCGCAGGCAATCTTGCAAGGTGCTTCGTCACTAGGGTCTAAAACGGAAGTTTTTATATCGAACTTTCGAGTTTCGTATAAAAGCATCTTTCCTAATTGACCACCACCTAGGATACCTAAAGTGAAATTTGAAGAGAAATAATGAGTCATTTGTTTATAATTAACTGCAAAAATAAGCCTTTTATTTGAGTCTTTTTATTTCCGAATAGAGATTCAATTAAGTAAGTCCATGCTTTATTACAAAAAAAAATTAAGACACGAATTACACTAATAAATGATTTTAGCTCATTTTAAAATTCGTGTAATCTTTGCCAGTATGATTATACAAAGATAAAAATCTAAAGATTTTTAAAAATTTGTGAACATTTGTGAAATAAGTGTCTAAAATTAAAAAGTACGAGTTAGCTCTAGAGAGATTCAAAAATCATCCATCGTTAATCATTAATCTGAAATCTATTAAGTATCTTTGCAGCTTTAATTTCCGAAGTAAAAAACAACGGTATTTTTTCAATATAAAAGTATATAAAAATGATTCAGTTACACGATTTATTTTTCGAAGAATTTATTTCAGCAACACAAATAAACCAAGCGGTTAACGGAGTTGCAGTAAGAATTAACGATGATTATAAAGGCAAGAATCCTGTATTTTTAATTGTTTTAAATGGTGCTTTTTTCTTTGCTTCAGATATTATTAGAAAGTTTGATGGAAATTGCGAAATGAGTTTTATTAAAGTGGCTTCGTATGAAGGAACGCAATCTACCGGAAACGTTTCGACCGTTATGGGAGTGGAGCCATCACTAAAAGGTCGCAATGTGATTATTGTGGAAGATATTGTAGATTCTGGAAATACCATTGAAGCAATTATTGAAATCCTTCGGCAAGAAGAAGTGAAAAGTTACAAGATTGCAACGATGTTTTATAAACCCTTGGCTTTCACAAAAAAATATCCAATTGATTATGTGGGAATGGAAATTGAAAACGATTTTATTGTAGGTTATGGGTTGGATTACAACGGATTGGGAAGGAATTTGAATACTATATATAAGTTAAAACCTCGAAAAATGAAAAATATCGTTTTATTTGGCCCTCCTGGTGCAGGAAAAGGTACGCAAGCTAATGTGCTAAAAGAAAAATACAATCTTGTACATATTTCAACAGGAGACGTTTTTAGATACAACATTAAAAACCAAACCGAATTGGGAATGTTGGCGAAATCGTATATGGATAAAGGCGATTTGGTGCCAGATGAAGTAACGATAGATATGCTAAAAGCAGAAGTAGATAAAAACCCAAATGCGAACGGATTTATATTTGATGGATTCCCAAGAACACATTCTCAAGCAAAAGCTTTGGATGAATTTTTAGCTGAAAAAGGCGAAGGAATTAATGGAATGGTTGCTTTAGAAGTTGAAGAAGATTTACTAGTTGAAAGATTGTTAAAACGAGGTGAAACCAGCGGAAGACCCGACGATCAAGATGAAAGTAAAATAAGAAATCGCTTTAACGAATACGAAACAAAAACAGCTGTTTTAAAAGAGTATTACCAAGAGCAAGATAAATATTTTGGAGTAAACGGAGTAGGAGAGATTAAAGAAATTACTGGGCGTTTGTGTGAAGTGATTGACAATCTTTAGGCTGTAATTCCGAACTTGTTTCGGAATGACAATATAAAAGACCTCACAGGTTTTTAAAACCTGTGAGGTCTGAGAATAATATGAAACAAACATGACAGAAGGAAATTTTGTAGATTACGTAAAAATGCACCTAACTTCAGGAAAAGGAGGGCAAGGTTCTGCACATTTACGTCGTGAAAAATACATACCAAAGGGAGGTCCCGACGGAGGTGATGGAGGTCGTGGAGGTCATATAATATTAAAAGCAAATCCTAATCTATGGACTTTATATCATTTAAAGTTCAAACGTCATTATAAAGCAGGTCACGGTGGAGCAGGTAGCAAACAAACCAGTACTGGGGCTGATGGTGAAGATGTGATTATTGAAGTGCCTTTAGGTACCGTTGTAAGAGATACCGAAACACAAAATGTAATTCTTGAAATAACTGAAAAGGGACAAGAAGTCATTATTGCTGAAGGAGGAAAAGGTGGTTTGGGAAACAATCATTTTAAAAGTGCTACCAACCAAACACCACGTTATGCACAACCTGGTTTAGATGGGGTAGAAGTAAATATTACTTTAGAACTTAAAGTGTTGGCAGATGTTGGATTGGTTGGATTTCCAAATGCAGGAAAATCTACTTTATTGTCTGTAGTAACGGCAGCAAAACCTAAAATAGCTAATTATGAGTTTACAACTTTAAAACCTAATTTAGGTATTGTAAAATATAGAGATGGTCAAACTTTTGTAATGGCAGACATTCCTGGTATTATTGAGGGAGCTGCTGAAGGAAAAGGCTTGGGTCATTACTTTCTACGTCATATTGAACGTAATTCTACTTTGCTGTTTTTAATTCCTGCAGATGCAGATAACATTAAAAAGCAATACGAGATTTTGTTAGATGAATTACGTCGTTACAATCCAGAAATGTTGGACAAAGACCGACTGATTGCTATTTCAAAATCCGATATGTTGGATGAAGAATTAATGGCTGAAATGAAAGCTGAATTGGATGTAGATTTTAGAGATATTTCGTATTTATTTTTATCATCTGTAACGCAACAAGGCTTGATGGAACTTAAAGATAAACTTTGGGAGATGTTGAATGATTAAACGGTTATTGCGTTTATACCTTAATTCTTATCTTTACAAAAAAAAGAAATGAAACAGTTACTATTAATTGTTACCATGGTAATTCTTATTTCATGCGGAGCCACTGTAAATTACGACTACGATACAAAAACCGATTTTTCAGTTTATAAAACCTATGATTTTTACCCAAATATAAGTTCTAGTTTAAGCGAATTAGATAATATTAGAGTTATGAAAACAACCGATAGTATTTTACAATTGCAAGGTTTTATAAAAAGTCAAAGCCCAGATTTTTTAATCAACTTTTTCGCAAAAGAATTTATAACTCAATCCAGTACTACCATTGGTTTTGGAGTTGGAGGCGGAGGTCATAATGGTGGAGTAGGTGTAAGTGGTGGAGTTCCTATCGGAGGTGATGAAATTAAACAACAATTCACCTTTGATTTTATAGACTATAAAAATGACGAACTAATCTGGCAAGCTGTAGGAGAAGATGTATTAAAAGTGAAAGCAAAGCCTGCACAAAAAGATGATTACTACTTCAATTTAATCAGTAAAATTTTAAAAGGCTATCCTCCCGAGAAAAAATAAGTTTACTGAAAGAATGACTTTTCTTTTCGTCCAATTAAACAATGAATAAATATTTATTAATAGCATTTTTACCGTTTTTAAGTTTCGGTCAAATTTCTTATTCGGAAGCAGATTCCTTGTTTCAGAATAAAGAATATATAAAAGCGGAAAAAGTTTTAAATTCAATTTTAAAAGAAATCCCCAATCAAATAAAATCTTTAGAACTTTTAGGAGAAACTTATGCACTTCAAGAAAAATGGGAAGAGGCAATTTTAATTTTTGAAAAATTAGTAGAAATTGAACCAAATAATGCAGAATACCACTATAAATATGGCGGTGCTATGGGAATGCAAGCAGTTAGAAGTAATAAAATTACTGCTTTTTTTATGATAGATGATATTAAAAAAGAGTTTTTAAAAACCCTCGAATTAGACAAAACCCACATTAACGCTCATTGGGCTTTAATTGTTTTTTATACCGAATTACCTGGAATTGTAGGAGGCAGTATTAAAAAAGCGTTGGCATATGCAGAAGAATTAAAATCCATTTCTTTAGTAGATTATTATTTATCTAAAGGTTATGTTTATGAATACGATAATGAAGTGAAATTAGCAGAAGAAAATTATTTAAAAGCAATAGAAGTAGGAGGTTCGCTAACATGTTTTCAGAAATTAACCGATTTATATGAAAACGAAGGAGAACCTCAAAAAGCGATTAATACCATTGAAAAAGCACATAAAAAACTACAACGAAATTCACTAAATTATCAATTAGGAAAAGTAGCTGCTACTTATAATTTAGAATTAGAAAAAGGTGAAAATTGCCTAAGAAAATATATTGATAATTACACACCCGAAGACGGTATTCCATTAGAATGGCCTTATTATAGAATGGCACAAATTTATCGTCATAAAAAGGATAAGGTTTCAGCATTGAAATGGATCAATAAATCCTTAAATTTTCAACCCGATTTTAAAGAAGCACAAAAAGAAAAAGAATTGATTTTGAAGATGTAAAAATTTTATGGCTCCATGTCGTTTATAAATTGATAAATATAAATTCAAAATATTGTTTTCAATAAAACTAAATAAAGAAAATATATTTGTTCTGTTAGCATACCTACAAGGTTTTTAAAACCTTGCAGGATAAATTTCAAAAATCAGAACCAACTGAAAAAGCGTCTAAAAAAACAACTCATTCAAAATACAAAGAACCATTCTCTCTGTGCAACTCTGTGATACCTCAGTGAATCTCTGTGAAATAACTTCTAACTAGAATTAAAATTCACTTCAAAAATCTATAATCAAAAATCATCAATTATAAATCAATACGTATCTTTACAATTACAAAGATTTTATAGATGAACATACATTTTATAGCAATTGGCGGAGCAGCAATGCACAACTTAGCATTAGCACTTCATTTAAAAGGCGATACCATAACAGGAAGCGACGATGAGATATTCAACCCTTCAAAAAGCAGACTAGCAGCAAGAGGAATACTGCCAGAAACTTATGGTTGGTTTCCTGAAAAAATCACCAATAATTTAGATGCTGTGGTGTTGGGAATGCACGCCAAAGAAGATAATCCAGAATTGTTGAAAGCTCAAGAATTAGGGCTAAAAATCTATTCATACCCAGAGTTTTTATACGAACAATCCAAACATAAAACCCGAGTTGTCATTGGTGGAAGCCACGGTAAAACAACCATCACCTCTATGATTCTTCACGTAATGCATTATCACGATCGCGATGTAGATTATATGGTGGGTGCACAATTAGAAGGTTTTGATGTGATGGTAAAACTTACCGAGGACAATGACTTTATTGTTTTGGAAGGCGATGAATATTTAAGTTCGCCTATTGATAGACGTCCAAAATTTCATTTATACAAACCCAATATTGCATTAATTAGCGGAATTGCTTGGGATCATATTAATGTGTTTCCAACGTATGAAGGTTATGTGGAGCAGTTTAGCATTTTTGTAGATTCAATAGTTGAAGGAGGAAGCATTACTTATAATGAAGAAGACGAAGAAGTAAAAGAAATTGTTGAGGCTTCAGAAAACCCTATCCGAAAATTTCCTTATAAAACTCCAGAGTATTTTATAGATGATGGAAAAACTTTTTTAATGACTTTTGAAGGACCAATTCCTGTTGAAATATTTGGAGACCATAACCTTAATAATTTAGCAGGAGCCAAATGGATTTGCCAACAAATGGGCATAGGCGATGAGGATTTTTATGAAGCGATTTCAACATTTCAAGGAGCCAGTAAACGGCTAGAAAAAATTGCAACAGCTCCTACGAGTGCTGTTTATAAAGATTTTGCGCATTCTCCAAGTAAGGTGAAAGCGACTACCCAAGCTGTAAAAAAACAATTTCCAGAAAGAAAACTGATTGCTTGTTTAGAATTACATACGTATAGTAGTTTAAACCCAGAATTTTTATCTGAATATAAAGGAGCATTAGACGCAGCAGATGTTGCTGTTGTTTTTTATTCGCCACATGCGGTTGAAATTAAAAAATTAGAAGCCATTTCAGAACAACAAATAGCAGAAGCTTTTCAGAGAGATGATTTGTTAATTTATACCAATCCTTTAGAATTTAAAGAGTTTTTATTTTCTCAGGAATTTAATAATAAGTCCCTTTTATTAATGAGTAGTGGGAATTATGGAGGTTTGGATTTTGATGAGGTGAAGGAATTGATAAAGTAAAAATGAAACTAACAGGTTTTTAAAATCTGTTAGATTGGGTGTTTCGGTATAGTTTGGTAAATACTAAAAACAAAAGTCGCTCGTTATCCTAATACAAACCCATAAGCCTATTATAAAAACTACTCTTATTAACCAAAACCATTTAATAATGAAAAAAGTTTTTTATGTAAGTTTTATTCTCTCTTTATTTTTTATCTCTTGTAGTAATAACGACGATGCTTCGGGTGATCCTGAAGTAGTTGAAAATTATTATGCCTTGAAAATTGGTAATACTTGGAAGTACGAATATTTTCAGAGAGTAAATCAGACCGAAGATTTCGAAACTATGGGAATAGTTGAAGAAGTCGAAATAACAGGAACAACAGTAATAGACGGTGAAACATATTTTGTGTTTCAAAGTAATACCATCGGAAACGAGAATGGTTCCCCATTTGCTCCAGAAAACGGGATTACTACAAGAAATGTTAGATATTCTTTAGGATATTTAATAGAACAATCTCCAGAACAACATATTAAGTTTTCAAATGAAAATACAGAAGATTACTTACTAAGTGATAATGATTGGGGTGATGTGTATGGTGTTTTGTTAGAAACTGAAGAAAATATTACCGTTGAAGCAGGTACCTTTCTTTGCAAGCAAAATGAAATTTATGCATTACTTGCTCCAGATGGCAATATTTCACCAGGAAGAGATAGAGTTTATTTTTCAGATGAAATAGGAGAAATTTATAGACAATTTTCGGGTGTTTCAAATCCCTTGCATCGATGGGAAAAAAGATTAATAGAATATGAAATTATAGATTAGCCTACTTGTAAATAGTATTAATAAATCCAGTGATATCCTCATTGGATTTTTTTATAAGTTCTTGTTTCGCGTTTACTTGATCCTGCTCGCATTTATCTTGTGATAGTTTAAATTTTCCTTCCCAATGAGTGATTTCAATTTCGAAAGCGTGAATGTAATGAATGAATTTATCCATTTTAGGGTTGTCAATAGCTAACTGAAATTTATGGTCAGGTGCTTCTAAAAATTGGGTCATAGCAACCATTACTTTTTTTGCTTTTTCTTTATCAGAAATTTGGTTTGCTTTTCCTGTAAGATGTAACATAATATAGTTCCAAGTAGGTAATTGCTCGGTCGTGTAAACACTTGGCGAGATATAACAATCGGGTCCTTTAAAAATTAAAGTAACCTCTTTGTTGTTTTTTAATAAATCTGCTTGAGGATTAATTAAGTCAATATGCCCAACTAAGTTCCTTGTTTCTTCATCAAAAATAATAGGTAAATGTGTAATTAAGGGTTTGCTATTTTTCACCGAAACCAACATTGCTAAAGGAAATTGCTTAATAACAGCAATCATTTTTTGTTGATCGTTTACTTGATGATATGGAGGTGGATAGTTTTTCAAAATTAAAAATATTTATTATTTGGTTCAAAAGCAGGACTGAAGACTGGCTACTGCTGACTGAATTACTGATTAATTAGGCTCCAAACTGCGTTAAGTGATGATCTAAATGTTTATAACCCATTTTTCCATTTTGTTCGGCGGTAAATTTTCCAAATATAGGATGAGGTTCCCATTCTTTTTGGTTTTTTCTTTTATGAAAATCGCTTACTAAATTTAAAAGTTTTCCTTTTTCAGTTTCAAAATCCATTTTTTCATTTACAACAAATTCTTTTCCAGTAGGAAGGTTTTTTTTCCATGGTTTGTCGTTGTACATCATAGGTTTCATTAAGGAGAAAACAAATTTTTTCATAAAACCAATTTTGGCTTCAGGTTTTACAGTTCCGTTAGCGATATTAAAGGGAACCTGACAGTGTTTTAGCATTTGCCCAACATTCATTTTTCCCCATTGTGCTTCAGAGGTTTCAGTTAAGTTGTTAATTCTGTTAATAATTTCGTTGTAGGTTTCGGTTTCAAAAAGTGATTTCATTTGTTGTTATTTTTCAGTTTAAATATACATGATTATCTTTATAGTCTCCCCATCATTATAAATTAAAGAATTTGAAAGAAACAAAAAACTCTTTTTCAATTAAAAATTGGAGCGAAGACGACCGACCCAGAGAAAAATTACTTCAGAAAGGAAAAAGTGCTTTAAGCAATGCCGAATTAATTGCCATATTGATAGGTTCGGGAAGCCGAAATGAAAGTGCCGTAGCTTTGAGTAAACGAATTTTAGCTTCGGTTGAATTAAATTTGAACGAGTTGGGAAGACTTGATATAAGTGACTTAACGAAATTTAAAGGAATTGGTGAAGCAAAAGCAATTTCGATTATTGCAGCCTTAGAATTGGGAAGAAGACGAAGGGGAGAAGAAGCCTTAGAAAAGAAGAAAATCACCTCCAGCTCTTCCGTTTTTGAACTTATGCAACCCATTATCGGAGAGTTACCTCATGAGGAATTTTGGATTGTTTATTTGAATAATTCAAACAAAGTATTGCAAAAATTACAATTAAGTAAAGGTGGGATAACAGGAACTCTAGTAGATTCTCGGTTAGTTTTAAAAACAGCTTTGCAATTAGGAGCCGTGGGTTTAATTCTGGCTCACAATCATCCTTCGGGGACTTTGAAACCAAGTCTGGCAGACAAAAATATCACTCAAAAATTAAAGGCAGCTGGTGAAAGTTTAGATATAAAAGTACTAGATCACCTCATAATTACCGAAAAATCGTATTTTAGCTTTGCTGACAAAAACCTACTCTAAAATTACCTATGCTTTTAATCTACTCTTCAAAAATAACCACCAGAATTACTTATATATTTAAGCATTTATGTAGCCGTATATTAGGAATTAAAATTGGTTTTACCTCTCAAATAGAAGAGTTTATTTCCTATTCAGGACCCAAATTATCCTATGGTAAAAAACCTATGGGGAATGAGTTTTTTGTTCAAAGTCAAGGTTTGTTAACCCAGCAAGGATTTGAAAGTTTTGATATAACTGTAAGAGAATGGGAGGGAGTTCCTTGTTTTTTTTCTGTTGGAAATGAAAGCAAATTACCATTCGATATTTTTTCGGCAAGCTTTTATTTATTAAGTCGGTATGAAGAGTATTTGCCCCATGTAAAAGATGAGAAAGGACGATTTTTAGCTTCAGAAAGCATAGCTTATAAAGAGGGATTTTTGGAACAACCCGTTGTAGATATTTGGGTATATAAATTTAAAGAAACACTAAAGGCTTCATTTCCTGAATTGGATTTTACTTCAAAAAAAATGATAATCCATCACTTAATAAATGCAAAACAACCTTTTATATATAAAAATAAAGGTTTTTTGCGTTCACTTTCTGGGTATTTAAATGATTTGTCTAAGTTTAAATACAAAGATATATTCCAAAGAACAAGTACGATACTTGGAATAAAAGAAGATCCTTATAACACTTTTGATTGGATAATAAATTCAACAAATAAAATAGAAAATCAAATTTCAGTGTTTTTTTTAATTGGAGAGGCAGTAAATTTTGATGAAGGGTTTAATATTAGAAGAAATATTATTAAACTATTGATTAAAAATGTTGCAGATTATAAAGAAATAGGCTTGGTTTTTTCCAGAGAAAATTTAAAGGAATTTGAACAATTAAAAAGTGAAAAAGAGAAAATAGAAGCAATAACAAACAGAAATTTACAAGCCTCTATGAACGATGAATATTTAGTTAACTTGCCTGAAAATTATCGAAATTTAATCGAATTAGAAATAGAAAAAGATTACACTTTGGTCTATGAAAATACGGTAGGTTTTAGAGCAAGCACTTGTACTCCTTTTTTGTTTTACGATTTGGATTACGAAATAGTAACTCCACTTTTTATTCACCCTATTGCATTTGCAACCACTGGATTTGAAGGTGTAAACAATACAATTAAAGAAGAAAAAATAACTCAATTTAAAAGCATAGTTAAAAAAGTGAATGGTACTTTCTCTGTAGTTTTTACGAATAGTGATTTTAATATTTCATCTGAAAACAAAATATGGAGAGATCTTATTTCAAAATAATAAACCTGAAAAATTATGAAAATATCCTCCAAAATAACAGATGTGTTTTTCGATTTAGATCACACTCTATGGGATTTTGATAAAAACTCGGGTCTTGCCTTTGAAAGAGTTTTTCAGTCATATAAAATAAACATTCCTACAAAAGATTTTCTGAAAATTTACGAACCTATAAACCAAGTTTATTGGAAAAAGTTTAGAGAAGAAAAAGTATCTAAACAAGATTTAAGAAGAGGGAGATTATTAGATTCATTTATTGAATTTAATCTTCAATTTTCAATGAAAGATATAGACTCAATAGCAGATTCATACATAGATGAACTCCCTAAAGACAATCATCTTTTTGAAGGTGCGGTTGAATTGTTAAATTATTTATACGAAAAATATTCACTTCATATTATCACTAATGGTTTTGAGGAAGTACAGTTTAAAAAACTTAAAAATAGCGGAATTGTTAACTTTTTTAAAACCATAACAACTTCCGAAGAGGTAGGGTTAAAGAAGCCAAACCCTGTTGTATTTATGAAGTCTTTAGAAAAAGCTTCAACACTTTCAGAAAAAAGCATAATGATAGGAGACTCTTTTGAAGCAGATATATTAGGGGCAGAAAATGTTGGGATAGATACCATATTTTATAATTACAGAAATGAAAAAGTGCCATCAAAATATAAAAAAGTTAGCCAACTTCTTCAAATTAAAGATTTTCTATAAAAAATAATATAAGTTAGTTTTTAAACGTTACGTATAAAACCCCATTCCATGAAAAAGAAAATAAACCTAATTTTCTTATTACTTATACCAATACTGTTTTTTTATGCCTGTGTAAAAGACACAGATTTTAATCAGACAGATGACATTGAAGTAACTCCAGTACTTGAATTGGACTTTTTATTCTTTAATCTTGAAGCTGAAAATTTTTTAGATATTAATACGGGTGAGTATAATTTATTTGTTTCGGATACAACAGATTATACTTTTTTAAATGATGAATTTACGGCTGATAACCTTTTAAAAGCAAATTTTTTATTTAAAACTACCAATAGTCTCCCAGTTTCTTTTACATCTCAAATTCAATTTTTGAATAGTAATAATGAAATATTTTATGAAATTTTATTTAACTCAGATTCTGGAACAATAAACAATCCAACACTTAATGAATTTACACAAACAATTGAAGGAAGTCAAATAACTGAATTAACACAAGCAGACAGGGTTATTGTAAGTATTACTGCTTCTGCAAATGTAGATAATCTTGAAGGATTGTTTAATTTTCAATCCAAGACCACCTATTTCTTAAAAGTTGGATTATGAAAAACCTAATATCATGTTTATTCATGTTTTGGGTAATTTTATTTAATGCTCAAAACAAACAGGTACTTTACGGATTGGAGGAAGTGCCACAATCTATGCTTATAAATCCAGGAAGTAGAATAGACTATAAATATCATTTTGGAGTCCCTTTTTTGTCGCAAGTTCATTTTAATGGAGGGGCTTCAGGAGTTTCCGCCTATGATATTTTTAGAGAATCTGGAGGAGGTACCATTAACGACCGTATTAGATCTAAAATATTTGAACTTAAAAATACCGATTTTTTTACCGCCACAGAGCAATTGGATGTTATAAATTTTGGATGGAGAAATAACAAGAATTATTATTTCTCAGGAGGTATTTACCAAGAATTGGATTTTGTATTATATTTTCCAAAAGATTTAGCATTACTTGCTTGGGAAGGTAACCAAAATTATTTGGGAAAAGAATTTAATTTAGGTGAAGTAAGTACTACTGCCGAATTGTTAACCGTTTATCATTTTGGTGTAAACAAAAAAGTAAATAATAAGTTAACAATGGGAATTAGAGGAAAAATATACTCCAGTATGTTAAGTTTTAGAAGCACTAATAACCAAGGAACATTTGTAACGCGTTTTAGTGAATCTGGTAACAATATTTATGAGCATATTGTTAGTAATGCAAATATCTCGGTGAAAACGTCTGGGATTACTTCTTTAGAAAAATTGGATGGATCTTCCGCGATTGTAAAAGAAATGATTGGTCGTGCCTTTTTTGGAGGTAATCTTGGAATAGGAGTGGATGTTGGAGCCACATACGAAATTAATGAACAATGGACAGCAAGTGCTAGCGTACTAGATGTTGGAGCCATTTTTTACACGAAAGATGTAGAAAGCTACCAAGTAAAAGGAGAATATACTTTAGATGGACTAGAACTTTTATTCCCAGGAGTTGGCGATGGAGAATCACCACCTTATTACGATGATTTAATTAATGATATTGAAGATAGTTTTCCTATAGATACCCTAAATACTTCTTATACAAAAATGCGTCCTGTAAAAATTAATGCATCTTTAAAATACAATTTTGGAAGAGAAGTTGGAGGAACTGGTGCTTGTAATTGTTTAAAAATGGGAGAAAATCAGGAGTTTAATCAATCTGTGGGATTTCAATATTATAATACTTTTAGACCCAAAGGCATTCAAGCGGCAGCAACTTTGTTTTATTATAGAAAGTTTACAGATTATTTATCGGCAAAAGCAACTTATACGGTAGATTCTTATTCTTATTACAATTTAGGACTTGGAATAGCCGCAGATATAGGAGTCGTAAACTTTTATGTAATGTTGGATAACCTACAGTGGTATTCAAATATTGCAAAAGCAAAAAGTGTATCTTTACAGCTTGGATTTAATATTATAATAGACAAAAATGAATAAATATTTTATATTCTTATTCTTCCTTATAAGTGTAACAACAAAGATATACTCTCAAAAATCTTTAAACGAATATAGTTATGTAATAGTTTCTGAACAGTTTGAATTTCAGAAGGAAAAAGACAAATATCAGCTAAACTCTTTAACAAAATTTTTGTTTAACAAATACGGATTTCATGCTTTTTTTGATAGAGAAGTTCCTAATAATGTGAAAAGATGTGACGGACTTTGGGCTGAAGCAGTGGGATCTCCAGGTTTTATTTATACCCGAGTTCAATTAATACTCACCGATTGTAATGGTGTTGAAGTTTTTAGAACCAAATTCGGAAATAGTAAAATAAAAGATTACCAAAAAGCTTATTACGAATCAATGCGAGAAGCTTTTGAAGACATAAAATTGCTTCATGTTCAACAAAAAGATATTATTGAAGTCGAAATAACACAGGAATCTAATGAAAAAACAACTTTGCCTTCTACAACTAAAACCAAAGTAAATGGTTTAACCACTTCTAAAACAGATGCTGCTATTATTGTAGAATCATCAAGTGTTTTAGCAAATTTGCCTACCTCAAAATATACTAATTATACCTATCTGGGAAAAAACTTTTTGTTAAGAAAAACTACTTTGGGTTATACTTTTTACCAAGAATTGGAAAATAAAGATGATGATTTATTGTTAGTAGGAAAACTAATAATTAAAGAGAAAGAAATAGAATTTGTTTCCAAAAATGCCACTGTTTTAAAAGCAAGTTTCGATAATTCAAAAAACCTTTTGGTTGGTGAAGGAGATTCATTAATTGTTTATAAAATAGTAGATTAATAGTCGTACTTGTCTTTCCAAAGTTTTTTTAAATAGGTTTTAAAACTGTTTTCTTTTGTGTTATTTCCAGGTTTGTATAAAGTTGTTCCTTCTATTTCTTTTGGGAGGAATTCCTGTGCTGCAAAGTTTCCTTTAAAATCATGAGCATATAGATATTCTTTTCCGTAGCCCAATTCCTTCATTAATTTAGTTGGAGCATTTCTAATAGGTAACGGAACAGAAAGATCACCAGTTTGTTTAACTAATTTTTGAGCTTCTTTTATAGCTATATATGAAGCGTTGCTTTTAGGCGATGTAGCCAAATAAATAACACATTGACTTAATATTATTCGTGCTTCGGGAAACCCAATTGTAGTGACTGCTTGAAAAGTATTATTGGCTAAAACTAAGGCAGTTGGATTTGCATTGCCAATATCTTCCGAAGCTAAAATTAATAATCTTCTAGCAATAAATTTTAGGTTTTCACCTCCTTCAATCATTCTTGCTAACCAATAAACAGCAGCGTTTGGGTCACTTCCTCTTATAGATTTAATAAAAGCTGAAATTATATCGTAATGTTGCTCTCCAGTTTTATCGTATAATACTGTGTTTTTCTGAACCTTGTTCAAAACCATTTCGTTGGTAACAATTGTAGTACTATTATTTTCAGAAAGTACTACCAATTCAAGAATGTTTAGGAGTTTTCTAGCATCTCCTCCAGAGAGTTTTAAAATAGCATCTGTTTCTTTAAGTTTAATGTTTTTCTTTGAAAGAATTGTATCCGTTTTAATTGCTCGTTCTAAAAGAACTTCTAAATCGGTTTTTGAAAATGGTTTTAACACATAAACCTGACAACGTGATAAAAGTGCAGGTATTACTTCAAAACTAGGATTTTCGGTAGTAGCACCAAATAAAGTAACCCATCCCTTTTCTACTGCTTTTAAAAGGGAGTCTTGTTGCGATTTACTAAATCGATGTATTTCATCAATAAAAAGAATAGGGTTTTTTGTTGAAAATAGAGTGTCACTTTTTTTAGCTTTTTCAATAACTTCTCTAATGGCAGCTACTCCACTATCAATAGCACTTAGCATATAAAAGGGACGGTTAGATTCTTCTGCCAAAATAGTTGCCAAAGTTGTTTTTCCTGTACCTGGAGGCCCCCAGAATATCATAGAGGAAAGCATTTGTGTATTAATTTGAGCCGTAATAGCACCTTGCTTACCTACTAAGTGTTTCTGACTTATGTATTCGTTTAATGTTTTAGGTCTTATACGTTCTGCTAGGGGTGTACTCATGGCTGTAAAAATACAATTTTATAAAATTTTAACTACTGACAATTTATCATTATTTTGCGATTAGGATAGCTTTTTGCCTATGATAGCTTATGTATAAAAAAGGAAAACTTTATTACTCGCCAGACGTCATTATTATACCATTATTATTTGTTTTGGCAATTGTAATTGTTTTTTGGGCTGAGTCTGTTTTTCGTCTTAATTTTAATTATTTAGGAATTTATCCTAGAAAATTAACAGGTCTTAGAGGAATTGTTTTTGGACCTTTCATTCATAGTGATTTTAAACATTTATTTAATAATTCCATTCCTCTTTTTGTTCTAACTACTGCACTGTTTTATTTTTATAGAGAAATAAAATGGAAAGTACTTTTTTTTGGGCTTTTAACTACAGGTTTTCTTACTTGGTTAATTGGAAGACCATCTCTTCATATAGGAGCTAGTGGTGTAATTTATATGCTTACTTCTTTTTTATTATTTAAAGGAATATTTTCTAAACAATACCAATTAACAGCATTGTCCTTTATAGTTATTTTTTTATATGGTGGTTTTATTTGGTATATTTTTCCTACCGATCCCAAAATATCTTGGGAGGGACATTTATCTGGTTTTATAGTGGGATTAGTTTTTGCTTTTTTATACAAAAAAAATCCTATTGAAAATAAAAAATACGAATGGGAAAAAGAAAATTATAACCCTAAGGAAGATGAGTTTTTACAACATTTTGATGACCATGGTAATTTTATAGAAATACCTAAAAATGAAGAAATTTCTAAAGATGATGAAACTAAAAATATAATAGTTAATTATATTTTTAAAAAATATTCTGAAGAAGAATGATTAAATTATAAATTACGTTGCCTTACCGTTTCGTATAGAAATACTCCACAAGCAACAGAAACATTTAATGAATTTATTTCTCCTTTTAAGGGAAGAGCTGCTTTAAAATCTACACTGTTTAAAACAGATTTAGATACACCTTTCCCCTCTGATCCCATAACAATGGCCAAAGGTTTTGTAAGGTCTAAATCATAAATATTAGAGGTAGTTTTTTCAGTGGCAGAAATAGTAGTAATATTTGAAGCCTTTAAATAAAAAATGGCATCTTTAATATGATCTACTTTACAAATAGGTATTTTAAAAATGGCACCCGCTGAGGTTTTAACAGTATCTCCTGTAATAGGAGCACCTCCTTTTTTTTGTATAATAATAGCATCAACACCAGTGCATTCTGCAGTACGAATAATAGCACCAAAATTTCTTACATCACTTATTTGGTCTAAAACAATAAATAAGGGAGCTTCTTTTTTTGATAATGACTTTTCAATTACTTCTTCTAAACTATAAAAAGAAATGGGAGAGGTGATTGCTACAATGCCTTGATGATTTCCTTTAGTTAGTCTGTTTAGTTTATCAACAGGTACAAAGTTAATAGTAATACTAGATTTGTTTAAGCTTTCAACAATAAATTCAATTTTTGGATTGTGATTATCTTTTTGTATAAATACTTTATCTATTTCCTGCTTGGAGTTAATTGCCTCTTGTATGGGATAGATACCAAAAATTGTATTTTGTTTACTTGACATAGTAAGTGCTACAAATTAAAAATTTAAAAAAGGAAAGGCTGCCTTAAAGACAGCCTTTATAAAATATATAAATAATTTTAATTATCTAATAACTTTTATAGAACCTTCTGTACCGTTAACGTTTACTTTAACAATGTAAGTTCCGTTAGCATAGCTAGACATATCTACAGAAGATACGTTAGAAGCAGATCTGTAAACTTCTTGTCCTAACATATTGTAAATAGATACGTTGTTGATAGCCTCATTAGCAGATAAATGTAAAACATTGTTTCTGTCTTTGTAAGCATCAAAACCTTTAGCTTCTATGTCTTGAGTTCCTAAAGTAGTTACTTCACCATCAATTTGTAAAACATCGTCAATATAGTATAAATTCATAGTATCTACAGCATAAAAGTCAATAGCAGCAAGTTCAATAAATGGGTCATTGAAAGTAAATTCTTGATTATCAAATTGAAGATTACCATCTATATACATAGACCACATTAAATTATCAATGTCATAAACACAAGCAATAGTAAACCATTGATCATGAGGGAAAGCAAAAGTTTGTCCAGGTGTACCATCTATAGTTCCAACTCCAGGATTTGTTCCGTCTTGGTTGAAATATACATTTCCACCAATTAAATATTGATTCCAAGGATTACCAGGAGGAGTATTACTACCCTGCATATTAAAATATCCAGTTGCACCAGATGGTATGTACATATTCCAAAGTAAAGAATAAGTTCCAAATATTGGAAGTGCAGGCACATACATGACTTGATCAATTCCAGCTGGAGCTAAAAGACCATCAATTTTTAAAGATTTTGAACCGCTATTTGCTAATTCATCAGTAACTTCGCCATCTTCGTCACCACCTTCAGCTCCAGACCAAGTTCTCCAATGTGATGACTGAGGAGACATAGGCCCTAAATTATAAGCTTCAAAATCGTCTGTTAATTGTGCATTAGATACAGCACTAAATCCGAATGCTAATAACGCAAAAATGTAAATTTTTTTCATAATAATATAGTTTTTAAAAAATTAATATTCCGCAATATACAAAAAAAGAATTTTAAATATTAAATATTTTATTTAAAAAATATTTTATGAGTCCTAAAATAAAAAATATATTTTAAAAATACAATAGTAATTTGAGTTGTAGCCAAAAAAAAAG
>JALWUJ010000074.1 GCA_027080135.1 Flavobacteriaceae bacterium
TTTGAGTGAACCTGAAGCTGGATCTGATGCTACTTCACAAAAAACAACTGCAATAGATAAAGGCGACCATTACCTTTTAAACGGAACCAAAAACTGGATTACTAATGGTGGAACTGCCGATTATTACTTAGTAATCGCACAAACCGACAAAGAAAAAAAACATCGCGGAATTAACGCATTTATAGTTGAAAAAGGTTGGGATGGTTTTGTTGTGGGGCCTAAAGAAGATAAATTAGGAATTAGAGGGAGCGATACCCACTCCTTATTATTTAATGATGTAAAAATCCCTAAAGAAAATAGAATTGGAGAAGAGGGATTCGGATTTAAATTCGCGATGAGTACACTTTCGGGAGGAAGAATTGGTATTGCATCACAGGCCTTAGGAATTGCCGCAGGTGCTTATGAGTTGGCTAGAGATTATTCTAAAGTTCGTAAAGCTTTTGGAACCGAAATTTGCAATCATCAAGCCATTGCTTTCAAATTGGCAGATATGCTTACCAACATTGATGCTTCAAGACTATTAATACACAAAGCTGCTTGGGATAAAGACCAAGGAAACGATTATACCATGAGTAGTGCCATGGCAAAAGTATTTGCTTCACAAACTGCGATGGATGTAACGGTGGAAGCTGTACAAATTCACGGCGGAAATGGCTATGTAAAAGAATATCACGTAGAACGTTTAATGCGTGATGCAAAAATTACTCAGATTTACGAAGGAACTTCTGAAATTCAGAAGATTGTAATTTCAAGAGGGTTACTAAAAGATTAATTACACACTTAAAGCCTTAAAGGCTAAAAAAACTATGAAAAACAGAATAAACTATTTATTATTTGCTTTAGTTATCTCTCTATTTACTAGTTGTAACACACAAGTAAAAGTATTGAGCGCTTGGAAAAGCCCTGATGCTAGTGAGTTAAAAGACAGGAATATTCTAGTAATTGCACGTACTGCAGATGCTAATGTGAGAGCAGATTTTGAAACAAGTATCGCTAACAAATTAAGAGCAGCAGGTTACAAAGCAACCGAAAGTTTTACTCGTTTTCCTAAAATGGATCCCGATAAAAAAATGACCGAAGAAAGAGAAAAACTTATTCGAGATATATTAGGTTATGAAGGCTACGATGCTGTTTGTATTAGTGTTTTAAAAGATTACGAAGAAACTACAACTACCAATTATTACAATGATTATATGGGAGTTGGAATGATGGGACCTTACTCAGCATATTACCCTGCTTATTACGGAGGGTTTTACAGCTATTATATGAGTCCTTATTCCTATTCTACTTTTGGGAACTACTATGGTTACGGAAGCAGTTACACTTCAACTACTAGAAAATATGTATTAGAAACACTGGTTTATAACTTGAATAAAAAAGAAGGTGACCAATTATTAGCTGCTACAACTACAGAAATTACCGACCCAAAAGACGCAATAAAAGCTGCTGACAAATACACCGAAAAAATTGCTGAAAGCTTGAATAAGTTGTAAAAATAATTTTTTGACAACAAAATAAACCCGTTAAAATTATTTTTAACGGGTTTATTATTTAACACAAAAACACCGTTCTATTCCCTTTCCTTTTTAACTACATAAAGAAATTCCAAACAATTCCAAATCTAATCACAGCATCTCGATACGGATATCCTGGTGCTGCAAAATAATTATTGGTGCTAGAAAACAAGGCATTAAAATTTTCGTATTTAAAGTAAAATCGCACTTGTTGTACTCTGGCATTAAAGAAAATATCGAATTGCGGATAGCCACCAAGCTCGTCAAATTCCTGAATATAAAACTCTCCCAAAATAGGGTCATAGGAGTTCATACTATAATCTGAGTAATACTTGAAGGTTGCTCCCGTTTGAATAAACAAAGCCTTTTTAAACCAGTTATCTTCAAAATACAAAGTGTTTCTGGTGATAAACCTTGGAAGTTTTAAAGCTTCATAACCATTAATAGCATCTTGAATTAAAAAAGTGTTTTCCAATCCAAATTTTTTATACCGAAACTCCTTCTGAACTTTCAGCTTTATATAATCTACTCTACCTTCAAATTGGTGGGGTGTAGGAGTAGAATCATTTACCTTAACAGCAAAATATGCATAATTATCAATTCCAGTATAACTCGCCGATAGATTGATAATTTTTTCTGAAGTAAATTCCAAATTTAACTGTTGCGTTTTTACATTATTAAAATTGTTTTGCCAATTATAATTAATGTAATCACTCTGAAACAATAAAAAATTAAAGTTAGGTGCAGCAGAATGTGTTTTAATCTGTGTACTTACTTTGTGTTTATTATTAATTAAATAGGAAGCACCAGCAACCAAGAAATTTCCAACAAAATCCCCCGAAATATTTACCCCTCCTTCTCCATATATTTCAAACCCTTTATACGTTTTTTTGTAAGTAGCACCTGCTTGAATTTGATTTCCTTTTAAACGATTTGCAATTTCACCATCATCCAGAATAACTTTTGAATCATAACCATAATTATAATCTGTATAACCAACAGATACACTTAAACTTCCTATAAAATCATTTTCAAAACGTGCATAACCTTGTACGTTAAAATCTTCTAAAGTTGTATTTTTCCATAAACCATTGGTTTTGTAGGATTCACCATAGCCATCAAACGGACTGTCTTGTTGATATAAAAACTTTTTATCCTCAAAACTAATGATGTTTCCTATAACTAATTTGTTCTGATCGGTGCTATCTTTTTTTGTAATAATTTCGTATTCATGTTTTCCATAAATTCTAAAACCTTTCAATTCATTTTCGGCATTTTCAAAGTTTACATCCAACCTTCCTCTATCTTTAAAATCGCTATCATTATTCTGAAAAAGAAAAACAGATTCGTCTGTTAAACCTCCGTTTTGTTCATTAAGCAAATCTTGTGAAGCTACGTGAGTAATAAGATGATACCGATTGTTTTTTGAATTATAATTGCTTGTAAATCTAAAATCTTGCGTACTCGTTAAACTGTGTTGATAAGAGCCTAAAGATCGAACTCCCTTAAATGCAACCGAAAAATTTATCTGATTGGAAGTGTTTATCGTAAAAAAAGCGTCCAATTGCTGACCTTGTTTAAAAGCGGTTTTAAAATACAATTCGGTAAGTGGAGTTGGTACTTTAAAATAACTCATGTCTTCAATTTCCAGATAATTAAAATGATGCCCTTGTGCTGCAAAAAGTGGTTTTAAATTGGTTTTATCAAAATCGTAAGCAAGCGTATTATAAGGCCTCCCTACATTGGCAAACTCCTGAAGTTCAAAATTATCTTTCCGTAAATAATTGAATTTATAATCCCGCTGAATTGTAAGCGATGTATCCACATAAGTAGTGTCTTGCCTTGCCGAAACAATTTTATATAAGGTAACTGAGGGTTTCTCTTTCTTCTCCTTTTTGGGTTTTCCTTCTTCATTTTGAGAAAAAACCATTGCCGAGGAGCATAAAAAAAGAAATAATAAAAACGTTTTGTACATCTACTTTTAACTTACCGAACAAAGGTATACTTTTGAAAGGAAATATAGAATATCGTATAATGAATTTTGAATATCGAAATCTAAAGTTATAAACTGTCTCGTGATTTGCTAATATTTAAATCACTTAAATAGCATTTTGACTTTTTGAAGCTTTCGTGAAAATTCGTGTAATTAGTGTCTAAATAATGTTAAAACTAAAAATAAACAAACATTTAATAGAATGCGGTACCGACGAAGCCGGAAGAGGCTGCTTAGCAGGTCCTGTAACGGCTGCTGCTGTTATATTGCCTGATAATTTTAAGAGCAAAATCTTAACCGATTCCAAACTGCTTTCAGAAAAAAAAAGAGATTTACTAAAACCTATTATTCAAGAAAAAGCCATCAGTTTTGGCTTTGCACATATTATGATGGAAGAAATTGACAAAATAAACATTCTCAATGCTTCTATTTTAGCAATGCACAAATCTATTGAGCAATTGGATAAATCACTACAGTTTATTGCGGTGGACGGAAACCGGTTTAAAAAATTTAAAAACATTCCTCATAAAACTGTAATTAAAGGCGATGGAAAATATTTGCATATTGCTGCTGCTTCCGTTTTAGCAAAAACATACCGAGATGAATTTATGGACAAAATTCACGAAGAATTTCCGATGTATAATTGGAAACAAAACAAAGGCTATCCTACCAAAGAACATCGTGAAGCTATTAGAAAATACGGAATTACAAAATACCACCGAAGAAGTTTTAGGCTTTTACCAGAGCAATACGAGCTAGATTTAAATATTGTTAAAAAACCGTAGATAAACATTCACAAAACTATTGAAAACCCTAAAAATCATTCCTATTTTTGTAAGATGAAGGTTTTTATTAAAGCAACACTTATTCTTCTTTTTTCAACTGTCTTTTTTAGTTGCGAAACCGCTTCAGAAAAGGCAAAAAACATTTCGGAATTTATTCCTGAAAAAACCTCGATTGTCTTTAAAATTGAAGACCTCAACATCCTTAGTTCCGATTTAAAAAACAGTAGTTTTATTTCAAAATTTAAAGATGAAACTCCTTTTAAATTTATTTCAGAAAACGATTTTTTAAAATTTTTACATCCTTCTTCAAAAAGCATTCTTTGTATTTCTGAAACAAAAAATACTCCTGAAATCACTTTTATTACAAAACTAACAGACAGTTTGTTTGTTACCGACTCTATTACCAATTCTTCTGTTGAAACAATTTCTTATAAAAAACAATCTTTAAATCGAGTTGCCGTAAACGACCAATTGGTTTATACTACTATTAGGGACAGTGTTTTTGTGGTTTCAAGTTCGCAACAAATTATTCAGAATATTCTAGATGGTAAAACTGAAAAAAATCCAATATTTCAAAAAATTTATCATATAAAAAACTACCAAGACATTAGGGCAATATTTCCTGTAAACAAGATGTCAACCGGTGAATCGTTACTTTTTAATTTTGGGTCGTATGCCGCGATGGATGTGGAGATTTTACCCGATGCACTTACCGCTTCGGGAGTGGTTTTAGCAAACGATTCGGTACCTCAATTAGTTTCGGTTTTTAAGGGATTGGTTCCTCAAAAAAACGACATTGCCAAAGTAACGCCCACCAATGCTAGTAGTGTGATTTCATTTACTTTTGATGATTTTGAAGTGCTTCAAAACAACCTTCAAAAATTTAGAGGAATTAAAAATACCAATACAGACGAAAACTTGCTTTTTGAAGGAGTTACCGAAATTGGAAAAATTAACCTTCCACAAGGAAATGCCATTGTTATTAAAAGCATCGACACAGAAATTACCAATAGTGTTTTAGAGGATTATTCCTCTCCAAAAGAGCCCTACAAAAACGTAATAATTTCAGAATTTAACAAACCTAATTTGTTTGTCAATAATTTTGTAACCTTCACTCAAAAAACAACCCCAAAGTTGGTTTTTAAATTAAACGACTTCTTTATTTTTACTGAAACGGAAGAAGCTGCACAACACATTATCACTTCGTATTTAAACAACGATAGTCTTGAAAAAACAAGTTTTTATAAAGAAGCTCTTTCGGAATTAAGTGATGAATCTTCCTTATTATTAATGCAATTACAAGGCAATTATTCCAACACCATTTCAAATTTATTACAAACGAATATTTCTGATATTTCATTTAAAAAATACCCTTTAGCCGTTTTACAATTTAGTTACGATCGTAATTTTGCTCACGTAAATTTGGTTTGTAAGGAGGTTTCTGCTTCCGCCAACCAAGAAAGTAAAACTGGTAAAGCTTCACAAATTGCAAGTATTAAGTTGGACAACGAAATATTAGGTAATCCTGTTTTTTTCAGCAATCACCGAACTGGAGGAAAAGATATTGTAGTACAAGATGTTAGTAATCAACTTTATTTTATTTCGGCAAGCGGAAAAACGCTTTGGACTAAAAAGTTAAAAAGTCCGATTTTAGGAGAAGTAAAAGAAGTGGATTTATTACGAAACGGTAAAAAACAATTGGCATTTGTAACGCAACATCGTTTTTATATTTTGGACAGAACGGGTAAAGCTGTTGCACCGTTTCCTATAAAATTTAATGACGATATTACACAGCCACTTTCGGTTTTTGATTATGATAACAACCGCAAATATCGCTTTATTATTACCCAAGGCAAAGAAGTGTTGATGTTGGATAGCAAAGGTAAAACGGTAAAAGGGTTTAAGTTTAAAAAGACAAAATCAAACATTGTTTTTGCTCCACAACATTTCAGAAATTCTGGGAAAGATTATATTTTAATTGCCGAAGAAAGTGGAAAATTAAACATCTTAAGCCGTGTAGGGAAATCGAGAGTAAATGTTTTTAAAAAGTTCGATTTTTCTAAAATTCCATTAAGTTTAGAAGGAAATAAAATTGTGGTTATATCCAAAGATAACACCAAATTCAGTATTGATTTTAGCGGAAAAATAAGTTCAAAAAAACTTAATGTTACCAGTTATCAATTTACAGTAAAAGGAAAAACAAAAGTAACATTAGATGATAATTTAATGCGTATTAATGGCATTTTGGTAGAGCTTCCTTTTGGTATTTATACCGCACCAAAAATATTTGTCAGTAACCGTAAAATCTACATTTCGATTACTGAAACCCAAGAAAACAAAGTCTATCTTTATAATAATTCTGGCGACCTACTTTCAGGATTCCCTGTTTTTGGAACTTCACCCATAGACTTTGGCGATGCAACTAATAACAAAAAACTAAATTTTGTTTGTAGAGGTGACCGTAAGGAAATCCTTCTTTACGAATTATAGGGTAAAACCATTTATCTCTTATTTTTTACCAACTATACATTATTTTATACCATTCATGTAATTTATCAATTTCTTGTAAGTATAATCCTATAATTTTGTTCTAAATTTTTAACTCAATTAAATTTAAAAAAAATGAAAAAAATTACCTTTTTACTTTTGTTATTTATTGTTAGCATTATCAATGCTCAAGACAAAATTTATGTACACACAGCCACTGCGGCAAATACAAGTAACTCTAATACTTATATTGATCATCCAGATTTAAATGGAAACCCTAATGCTAATGTAGTTTTTAAACATGTATGGAATCCAAATGGAGAATCTGGTGTTTATAACGATAATATTGATGGGCTTTGGTATGACGACATTCAAAACCAATGGGTTATAGGAAACGAAGACCTTTCAGACATGGTTGAAGGAGCACAATTTTTTGTTTATATAGCTAGCAATCCAAGTACTGTAATAACACATATTGCAGATGCTGCTCATGTGGGGGATTTTGATTCCTATACCGAAATAGACGACCCTCTTTTAAATGGTACCAACCCAGGTCCTTATGCTGTTATGTCTAGATATTATAATCCTGCTCAAGTATTAAACCCATATAATTATGGTTTCTTTTATAATACAACAACGAACAAAAGAAATATTTATGCTGAGGACGGTTCAACAATCCCAGAGGATGCAGCCTTTAAAGTGTTAATAAACGGAACAGGAACAGGGTTAACCAGCCATTTGTCTACTGCCAGTAACATAAGTAATAACTGGACCGTTATAGACTACCCACCTTTAAACGGAAATCCAAATGCTACTTTTGTTTTCGAACATTATTGGGGTGTTACAGGTGGAGCTGATTCTCAAGTAACATTAGACAAAGTATTAGGTGCTTGGTACACAGGAACTAATTGGGCAATTTACACAGAAGATGGCTCACCGATGCCAGAAGGTATGGCTTTTGATATTATCTTTGCAGATCAAGATGTTTTAGGAACCGAAGACTTTACTGCTGAAACTTCTGTTTCTATGTATCCAAATCCTGCTAAAAATGTTACTACTATTTCTGCTTCTGAAGAAATTACTTCTATCAAAATATTCAATATTTTAGGTCAAGAAGTTGCTAACTTTAACGGAAATGGAAATTCTATGCAAGTAGATGTTTCTAATTTTTCAACAGGAAACTACATTGTAAAAGTACAAACAGAAAATGCTAACCAATCAATAAAGTTAATCAAACAGTAAATTTTTTCTTAGTGTTTAATTAAAAAAATGGGGCTTCAATTAATTTTGAAGTCCTATTTTTTTATTACTTTTCCAAAACTTATTAATTTTAAAAACCTCAACAAATGAAATACTTTATTTTTATTACAACATTTTTTATTACAAGTTTAGGCTTTGCACAAAGTAGCTGTAGTAAATATTATCCAATGGAGGAAGGAACCTCTTTTCAATATACCAATTACGATAAAAAAGGAAAAGTATCTGGATATCTAGATTATAAGGTGAGTAATGTGCGTGATAATGGTGGAAAAACCACGGCTACTTTTGATATTAATATGAAAGATAAAGAAGGCGAACAGATTATGGATTCATCTTACGATATTTCTTGTAATGGAAATGGAATTTCGATAGATTTTAAATCGATGTCGAATGCTCAAATGATGAAACAGTTTGAAAATTTTGAATATGAAATTTCAGGGAAAAATCTTGACCTACCTAATAATCTTTCCGTTGGACAAAAATTAGACGATGGCTTTATGAATATGAAAATTTCTATGGGAATAACCATGGAAGTGAAAATAACTATTAAAGATAGAGAAATTATTGCTAAAGAAACCATCACCACTCCTGCAGGTACTTTTGAATGTTATGTAATGACATCTACCGTAGAAATGGATATGATGAAAACCATGAAATCTTCATCCAAACAATGGATAGCCGAAGGGGTAGGAATGGTAAAACAAGAAAGTTATGATGAAAAAGGCAAACTAACCAACAAGACCTTACTTACTAAGTTTAATTAAAATAGTTTCGTTTTGATTGTAGAAAAAATCCGAAGTTGAATGGCTTCGGATTTTTTGTTTTTAGTTTTATACATTTCGATTTTATTATTTTTTAGTAAAATTACGTTGTTAATTATTAATATTTTATAACTTGTGTATCTCAAAAAAACCCCAATGAGAGTTAATAAGATACTATTAATTGTATTCATTTCTATACTAAACCTACATTGTATTGGGCAAAACTCTAGTATTTCTGAAGCTCTTCAAGAAAAAATAAATTCAGAAAAAAACGTAGATACTGTTATTAAAATTTATGAAGATGAATTTTATAGACTCTTAGAATCTAACATTGACTCCACCCTTCAAATCACGTCCAGTTTATTAGCGTATGGCAAAACAAATAATTGCGAACTTTGTGAAGCAAAAGCTTATTTTTTAGAAGGTTACTTAAACTATCTAAAAGGAGCTTATAGTATAGCAATTCCAAAATTAAAAGACTCAAAAAATCTTGCATTAAAAATTAAAAATATATATTTAGAAGGAAAATCTATTCAATTATTAATCGATTGTTATTTTTCAACTAACGATTATGAAAATGCTAAAAAACAAGCACATTTGTTAATTGAAAAAAGTTTTGTTTCTAAAGAAATTGAAGATTTAAAAATTGTTGGATATATTTTTTTAGGACTCATTAATGACGAACAAAACCATTTTAATTTATCCATTATCAATTATCAAAAAGCAGACTCGTTAAACAACGAAATTAAACCTCCTAATTATCGTCCTTATAAAGGAGCCATTTACGGAAATACTTTTATTGTATTTTTAAAATTAAAAGATTATACGAAAGCAGAAGAATATTTAAAAAAAGCAAAAGACCTTTATAAAAAAGAATTTACTTCCGATAATTATCAAATTGTAAAACAAAATTTTGGTTATTTAAATGTTGAAAAGGGAAATTTTAAAACAGCTTTAGATACTTTAATACAGTCAAAACTTTATTTTAAAAGCCATAAAGAAGTCTATCATCAAGGTGAAGCATCTTACCTATTAGGGCGTGCATATTTTGGTCTTAACAGGTTTAGTTTAGCTAAAGAAAATTTTAAAGAATCGTTAGCTATATTTTACCCTATGGGAGATTCTTTAAGCATTGGCTTGAATCATAAATATCTTGGAGATTGTTATTTAGCTAATTCAGGAGACAGTTTGCAAATTGCCGAAACCCATCTAAATAAAGCATTAAATATCTTTAACAATTTAGCATCGTATGACAACCAAATAAGTACCTTACATTCCCTCTCAAAACTAAAGCAAATTGAAAATAATTTTGAAGAAGCTTTAAAATATGAAAAAAGCAAAGACAGCATTAATATACTTTACCAAGGTATTATTAAGAAAAGATCTATTTATGAGCTAGAAACACAATTTCAAACCAAACAAAAAGAAAAAGAAATTGTTATTTTAAAAACACAAGAAGAAGTATTAATACAACAAAAAAAGACCCAATTATATTTGCTTTTGGGTGGTGTTTTTATTTTACTAATTTCTGGAATTTTCTTTTTCTATCAGAATAAAACCAAGAAAAAAATAAACACAAAACTAAGGGAAATAGACAAAGTAAAGTCCAGCTTTTTCACAAACATTTCTCATGAATTTAGAACTCCTCTAACTTTAATTTTAGGACCCATTCAAAAAAAATTAAAACAAGATAAACTTCTTGAAGAAGATCGTTCAGAACTAGAAATGATGAAGAGAAACTCCAATAGATTGCTCTCTTTAGTCGATCAACTTTTAGATATTTCAAAATTGGAATCTGGAGAATTACACCTATCTGTTTCAGAAAACAACTTACTAAATTTCATAGGAATTTTAACCGAAAGTTTTTCTTTTTCAGCCAAACAAAAAAACATTAACTACTTATGTCACATTAATAAACTTGAAGTAACAACTTGGTATGATAGCGATATTATTGAAAAAATAGTTGTCAACTTACTTTCCAACGCCATTAAATATACTCCCGAAAATGGAACGATAGTCTGCAATGCTTTTATTAAAACTAATCTGCTACATTTTGAGGTTAAAAACTCAGGAAAGGGATTATCCAACCTTGAATTAAGCAAAATATTCGATAAGTTTTACCAAATAAACAACCACCATCAAGGAGCTGGAATTGGGTTATCGTTGGTGAAAGAATTGGTTAACCTACATAAAGGAACTATTAGTGTAAACAGTACTCCTAATGAATGGACTACTTTTAAAATTAGCTTACCTATAGATAAAAATTCTTTTAATGAATCGGAAATTATAGATTCTAAAATAGAGAAAAAAACTCCTGCACTTATTTCTACTGAAGTAAGCACCCATACAAAAGAAGAAATTGTTTTTGAAGAAAATTCAGAAAACGACCAACCTATTTTATTAATTGTAGATGACAATAAAGATATTAGGGATTATATCGAAAATATTTTTAAAGAATATTACACAATTTTAAAAGCAAAAGATGGGCAAGTAGGTATTGAAATCGCCATAAAACAACTTCCAGATATTATTATTAGCGATGTTATGATGCCTATTAAAAATGGGATTGAACTTTGTAAAACATTAAAAAATGATGTTAGAACCAGCCATATACCCATTATATTATTAACTGCAAAAGCGGGCGATGATAATGAATTAGAAGGAGTAAAAACGGGAGCAGACGATTACATAACCAAACCTTTTAACCAAGACCTTCTTACTGTAAAAATTGAAAACATTATTGAAAGCCGAAGAAAATTACAGGAACGATACAGCCAAGAAATAATATTAAAACCCAAAGAAATAACTGTCAACTTTATAGACGAAGATTTTCTTTTAAAAATACAGAAAATTCTAGATAACAAATTAACTGAATCTTCCTTTACTATAGAAGAATTTAGTCAATCGGTTGGGATGAGCCGTATGCAACTTCACAGAAAACTAAAAGCTTTAACAGGTTTAACTTCTTCAGAATTTATCCGTTCACAACGTTTAAAGTTAGCATTGCAATTGCTAAAAAATTCGGATGCTAATGTTTCAGAAATTGGATACAGCGTTGGGTTTAACGACCACGCCTATTTCAGTAAATGTTTTAAAGAAACCTATAACTGTAGTCCTTCCGAATATATCAAAAACAACCCATAAGTTTTTGATACTCAGATTTATTTAAACTTTAATTTCTTTATTTATTTGGAGTTACACCCCTTTTTTATTCATGTTACATATTTTATAACAATTGTTACAATGCTTATAGTAGATAGTTGAAATCGGTTTTAGTTTTGTTCCATAAACTATTAACAACTAAACATTATATTATGAAAAAAATGACTTTTATTGTAATGCTATTTCTAATTAGCATTACTTACGCACAAGACAAAATTTATGTACACACAGCTACTGCTGCAAACACAAGTAACTCTAACACTTACATAGATCATCCAGATTTAAATGGAAATCCAAATGCTGATGTAGTTTTTAAACACGTTTGGAATCCAAACGGAGAAGCAGGTGTTTATAACGATAACATTGATGGGCTTTGGTATAGCGACGTTCAAAACAAATGGGTTATTGGTAACGAAGATCTTTCAGACATGGTTGTAGGAGCACAGTTTTTTGTTTATATAGCAAGCGATCCAAGTACTGTAATTACTCACATTGCAGATGCTGCACACGTAGGCGATGTTGATTCCTATACCGAAATAGACGATCCTCTTTTTAATGGATTAAACCCAGGGCCTTATGCTGTAATGTCTAAATATTGGAATCCTAATAATGTATTAAACCCATATAATTATGGTTTTTGGTATAATACTAGTACCAACAAAAGAAATATTTACACTGAGAACGGAACCACAATCCCAGAAAATGCTGCGTTTAAGGTGTTAGTAAATGGAACAGGAACAGGAAAAACCAGCGTTTTGTCTAGTGCTAGTAACATAAATAATAACTGGGTCGTAATAGACTACCCACCATTAAACGGAAATCCAAATGCTACTTTTGTTTTCGAACATTTTTGGGGCGTTAGTGGTGGATCTGATACTCAAGTAACATTAGACAAAGTATTTGGTGCTTGGTATACAGGAACTAATTGGGCAATTTACACAGAAGATGGCTCACCTATGCCAGAAGGAATGGCTTTTGATATTATCGTTGCAGATCAAGATATTTTAGGAAATGATGAGTTTACTGCTGAAACTTTTTCTATGTATCCAAATCCTGCTAATAATGTAACTACTATTTCTGCTTTAGAAGAAATTACTTCTATCAAAATATTCAATATTTTAGGTCAAGAAGTCGCTAACTTAAACGGAAACGGAAATTCTATGCAAGTAGATGTTTCTAGCTTTTCAACAGGAAACTACATTGTAAAAGTTCAAACAGAAAATGCTAGCCAATCTCTAAAATTAATTAAGCAATAATTAAAACGACTAACCATATTTAAAGGCTTCATTAATTTGAAGCCTTTTTAAAAAATTTGAAAAACAAGCAATACATTGGGTATTTTAAACGTTAAAAATCGAAAGCTATTACTCTTAATATTTCATATTTAGAAAAAGGAGACTTTATACTTTAACGATTTCTAACAAAAACAAGGTTATTAAAAATACATTGTTTTCAAAATAACTTATTAGAGAAAAACACACCATATCGCAATTACTTGGTACAAATTTGGTTTGGACAACTAATAAAAATGAAAAAAGCAATCATTTTATTCTTATTAACTTTCTCCCTATTTGCAAAAGCACAAGTAGGTATTGGTACTCTTACTCCCCAAGAACAATTAGAGGTTAATGGTGCTATAAAATTAGGTACTACGGCTTCAACCAATACTGGAACCATACGATGGACTGGTACTGACTTTGAAGGTTTTGATGGAATATGGAAATCGTTAACGAAAGAAAACTCTAAAGCTGCGATAAGTATTTCTTCCTCTTCAAACATTTCTGGTTTTGTAAATGTTACAGAAAAAAATTTAATATTAAACTCCATAAATTACAATCTAGGTGGAGGAACGTATAACACAACTACAGGAACATACAGCGTTCCTTACGATGGAGTTTATAATATTATTGCAAATTTAAATATGAATTTTGTGCTTTCTGCTTCAAAACAGATGGTACTCATATTTCGAGTTTATGTAAATGGCTTTTTATCAAAACAGTTAAATTTTCAAGGAGGTGCCTTGTACCTATCTGGATATACTCAAAATTTTGAATATAACCTAAGTGTTAATGTTAATCAAGGTGATTTGATTAGTTTTAGAATTTACCCTGTTTGGGGCGGATCTTCACCAGCGCCTTATATTTCTAACTTTAACACAAGTATTGTAATTAATAAAATATATTAACTAACAACATTCTATTTATTGAAATTCCGCTTCAAAAAGTTCAGAAAAATGCTTGAGTAATTTTTCTTTTACTTCCTCGATAGGTATTTCTTTTTTACCCAATTCTACATTTAAAGAGGTGACCGATTTTCCTTTAATTCCACAAGGAATCATATGATCGAAATAACCCAAATTTGCATTTACATTTAGGGCAAAGCCGTGCATCGTTACCCAACGGCTGGCTCGTACTCCAAAGGCACAAATCTTTCTGGCAAATGGTGTCCCTACATCAAACCAAACTCCAGTTTCTCCTTTAGACCTTTCAGCTTTTAAACCGTATTCAGCAAGAGTTCTAATCACCATTTCTTCTAAAAACCGAAGGTATTTATGAATGTCGGTAAAAAAGTTTTCCAGATCCAAAATAGGATAACCAACAATCTGTCCAGGACCGTGATAAGTAATATCTCCTCCTCGATTGTTTTTATAAAACGTGGCTCCAATCTCTGTTAGTTTTTCTTCAGAAATAAGCAGGTTTTCTATATGCCCACTTTTTCCTAAAGTATAAACGTGTGGATGTTCTACATATAAGAAATAATTGGGAGTTTCGAGAGAAGTGCCTTCCCTTCGGTTTTTAATTTTTATATCAATTACCTCTTTAAAAAGTTGTTCTTGATATTCCCATGTTTCCTTATAATCTTTAAAGCCTAATTCTTGTATTTCTACTTTTTTATTCAAAATTACTTTTTAAGCTTCACTTCTAAATCTAATACATCAGGATTTTTAAGGTACTCTAAAAATGATCTTTCAAACTCAATTGTCTTTCCATCTGCAGAAAACATAGCATCATCTATTGAGGCACTTTTAATTTTTCTTGGGAAAGTATATTTTATCTTGTATTTAATTTCTCCCATAAAAGATTCTACAGAAGCCATACTGTCTAATTGAGCTTTGTGTTTTTCGACATTAACAATATAAGCATCTCTTTTAAACACTCCTTTTTTATAGGAATATCTTACCGCTATATTGCTATTATTGCTTCCGTCATCACTATCATTTTTATTATCATCCCCCATTCCGGGTACCACATTGTCTATTCCTTCAAAACCTTTCATTAAGTCGTTTGCTTCAGAAACATTTTTGAAATCACTAAAAATATCAACCACCATTTTACTAATTTCTGGATCCATATCCATACGAATCTTATAATTTTCTAGTGCTTTTAATTTTTGTTGTTCTTCAGCAGATAATTTTGAAATGCTATCCTTTTTTTCTTCAAACATTTCCTTGAATGAAATAATTGTATCTGTTTTTACCATCGTAGAATCTTTTCCCATTTCACCCATCATAGCCATCATTTCACCTAAATCCATCGAAACGGACATTGTTCCACTTCCGTCTTCGTTTAAGACCATGGTTTCAGTAAATTGACAACTAACTAAAGTAACAGATAATAATAACAGAGTAATAATTTTGCGTAACATATTTTAATTTTTAGGATTATTAATAATAATTAGAGCGGCAATTACACCTGGAATCCAACCCATTAAGGTTAATATTAAAACAATAATTACAGACCCACATCCTTTATCCAATACTGCTAAAGGCGGAAAAATGATTGATAAAATTACTCTCCAAATACTCATAAAATGCAAAGTTACAAATTAATATTCGCCTATTTGTACCCTTTCTATTTCAATTGTTACAACTATATTATAAAATTGGTTAAGCCATAGTTTGTCATTATCTTTGCGGCTTATTTTTACTTATAATTATGCAATTATCAGAACCTGAATTAGTACGAAGAGAAAAGCTTACACAACTTAGAGCTTTAGGCATCAATCCTTATCCTGCTGAATTATTTCCAGTAAATACCATGACCACAGAAATAAAACAGAATTTTGAAGAAGGAAAAAAGGTAGTAATTGCTGGTAGATTAATGTCGCGTCGTATTCAAGGAAAAGCTTCATTTGCCGAATTACAAGATGCTGAAGGAAGAATACAAGTGTATTTTAATCGTGATGAAATTTGTCCGGGTGAAGATAAAGTACAATACAATGAAGTATATAAAAAATTACTAGATATTGGTGATTTTATTGGTATTAAAGGTGAATTATTTACTACCAAAGTAGGTGAAAAAACCGTGATGGTGAAGAATTTTAAACTTCTTTCAAAATCATTAAAACCACTACCCTTACCAAAAACAGATAGCGAAGGAAATACTTTTGACGAGTTCAACAATCCCGAATTGCGTTACCGACAACGTTATGCAGATTTGGTAGTAAACCCACACGTTAAAGAAGTATTTATTAAACGTACCAAATTGTTTAATGCCATGCGTACTTTTTTTAATAACGCTGGTTATTACGAAGTGGAAACGCCTATCTTACAATCTATTCCGGGTGGTGCTGCAGCAAGACCTTTTAAAACCCATCACAATTCCTTAGACATTCCTATGTATATGCGAATTGCCTGCGAATTATACTTAAAAAAGTTAATTGTTGGAGGATTTGACGGTGTTTATGAGTTTGCTAAAACCTTTCGTAACGAAGGAATGGACAGAACCCACAATCCAGAATTTACCATGATGGAAATCTATGTAGCTTACAAAGACTACAACTGGATGATGGATTTTACTGAAAAACTTTTAGAATTCTGTGCTACGGAAGTAAACGGAAGCTCAAAAACTGTTTTCGGAGAACACGAAATAGATTTTAAAGCTCCTTATGCAAGAGTTACGATGGCAGAATCTATCGAGCATTTTACAGGTTTTAATATTTTAGGAAAATCGGAAGATGAAATAAGAACTGCTGCTCAAAATATGGGAATTGAAGTAGATGAAACGATGGGGAAAGGCAAATTAATAGATGAAATTTTTGGCGAAAAATGTGAAGCCAATTACATTCAACCCACCTTTATTACTGACTATCCAAAGGAAATGAGTCCTTTAACAAAAGAACATCGTTCTAACCCAGAACTTACCGAACGTTTCGAACTTATTATCTGTGGAAAAGAATTAGCCAATGCCTATTCTGAACTTAACGACCCAATAGACCAACGAGAACGTTTTGAAGATCAAGTAAAATTAGCAGGTCGTGGTGACGATGAAGCCACCGAATTTATAGATCAAGATTTTTTAAGAGCTTTAGAATACGGAATGCCTCCAACCTCAGGAATGGGAATTGGAATGGATCGTTTTATTATGTATTTAACTAATAATTCTTCGATACAAGAAGTGCTTTTCTTCCCACAAATGAAACCTGAAGTAAAACAGGTTGCAATGAGCGATGACGAAAAAGTGGTTTTTAATATTTTAAAAGCAAACTCTCCAATTGATTTAAATGAACTTAAATCACAATCAGGTCTTTCCAACAAAAAATGGGATAAGACCATAAAAGGACTTACAAAAAAAGGAGTTGCCAAAGTAAATAAAACCGATGATGGTTTGTTTGTGGAGGTGGTTTAATACTCTTTTATCATTCTGTGTCTTACACTTTTTAATTTTACGCTTTTGTCATTCCGTACTTGACACGAATTCAAAAAAATATAGCAATGTGATTCTTTTTGTATTTAAAACTATTTTAAATAAGCCTATAAACTTTTTTAGTAAAATCAAATTTGTATTTTAGGCGAAAATTTTACCCAAATGAAAAAATATTTTTTATCCAGTTTTGTAATTTTAGCTTTAATTATAACTTCTTGTGGTGGTAATGACGATGGTTATGTGGCCACAGACGATGGTGACCCAGAACCTGAAGCACCTCTTACTTTTGAAACCCATCTTTCCGATATGGGAATTTATTCGGGTGATTTAAAAAATCTTGTACCTAATAATAACGTTCATTTATACGATTTAAACAGCCGTTTGTTTACCGACTATGCTCACAAACAACGTTTATTAAGATTACCCGAAGGCAAGGCAATGCAATACAACAACAGTAATTTGCTTCCTTCATTTCCTGACAACACTTTAATTTCTAAAACCTTTTTTTATTATGAAGATGAAGCAAATACCTCTTCCAATAAAATAATTGTTGAAACTCGGGTTTTAATAAAAACTGAAGGAACTTGGAAAATAGGAAACTACAAATGGAATGCTGATATGACCGAGGCAACCTATACCAACAACGGGAGCATTGTTCCTATTGAGTATATGAATGCTGAAGGAATTACGCAATCTATTCAATACCAAATTCCAGCAAATGAAGATTGTATTACTTGTCATAATGTAAATGGTGTAAAAACACCCATTGGTCCAAAATTAAGGAATATGAATTTCAACCCTAATAACGGAACTGTAAATATTAACCAACTTCAATATTTTATCGACGAAGGAATGTTGGAAGGAGTATCAAACCCTTCAGACATCACTGTATTACCAGATTGGGAAGATGAAGATAATTTTGATATTTTTGAAAGAGGAAGAGGGTATATGGATATTAATTGTGGACATTGTCACCAACCCGGAGGTTATGTACCAACAGAATTTTTATTAGATTTTCAGTTGGAAACTCCCTTTGACGATACTGGTATTTACTCAAGAAGAGGTCAAATAGAAGACCGAATTCAAAGCACAACTCCAGATTATATGATGCCAAAAATTGGAAGAACATTAGTACACAATGAAGGTGTAACAATGATGCTAGAATATTTACAGGCCATTGAAGATTAATTAAAAAAAAATTCTTTTTGGCTTAATTATTGGAATATAAAATGTAAAATACTAATTTAGTAACCTAAAATTTATAAAAATGAAAAACCTATTATCAATAATTGCGATTACTTTTGTAATGTTACTTGGAACCCAAAGCATAACTGCTCAAAGTTTATCTCAAAACCAAAACAGACCAGAAGTTGCTGCAAAGGCTCAATTACAGCAATTAACAAATCAGTTAGGACTTTCTGGAGAACAAGGAAGAACCATATACCGAGCCCTAGTAACTAAAGAGGTAAGTTATAGAAAAACTGTTGAAACTAATGGTGAAAAAAGCCCTAAAGTATCTGCAGATCAGAAAAAAGCTGACGAAGTTTTTTATGCTGAAATGAAAAAAGTATTAAAACCAGAACAATTTAAAAAATGGGAAAGTTCATTAAAAAAATAACTTTTCTTTTAGAATCTAAAAAAAACCTTTTTCTTAATTGAAGAAGGTTTTTTTTATACCCAAAGAACAACAAAATTATTATTTCATTGGACTTAAGTTTAATTTTTGTCCTACATTAATGTTGTTTGATTTGAGTTGATTATACTTCTTTAACATATCTACAGTTAGATTAAATCGTTTTGAAATACTATAAAGCGTATCTCCTTTTATAACAATATAAGTTTTAGCTTCCTTATTGTCTTTAGGTTGTTCTTTTTTATTTTTCGATTTTTTTCCTAAAACTTCTTCATCATATCTATATAACTTGTTATTTTCAATAATCGTTATTAGTTTTTGAGGATATTTTGGATCGGTAGCATAGCCTGCTTTTCGAAGACCTTTAGCCCAAGATTTATAATCGCCTTGATCATAAGTAAACAAACTTGCATATCGGCTTCTTTGACTTAAAAACAAGGAATGATCTCTAAACGAATATTTTGGGTCTTTATACTTTCTAAAACATTCTTGTAATTTATCATCATCATGATAAACACGAGCTCCCGTCCAACCTTTATGACATTTAATTCCAAAATGATTGTTTGATTTTTTACTGAGTTCCGCTCTTCCTGCACCACTTTCTAAAATCCCCTGAGCTAAAGTTATACTTGCGGGTATTCCGTATTGTTTCATCTCTTCTTTGGCGATTTCATTATAATTTTCAATATAAATAGCAACCACTTCAGAATAAGATGCATTTTCAGGAATCGGTTTTAATTTAGAGGTCTCTTTTTCACCTTTCTTATTATCTTCACTTTTTGGCTCCTCTTTATGAGAAACTCTTTCTGTTTTTGGTGGGCTTTTTTTATAAGTACTTGTTACTTTTTTTTTAGACTTGCAACTTGTCAAAAAAAGTAAGGTTACAAAAATTAGTTTAATAATATTTCTAAATATCATATTATTTAATTTGAGGTAGTTTTTTCTTTTTTAATTTTTCATTCATACCGACAATTCCTTGTAAACCTCCAGTATGAATAGCTAAAATACGGGTATTTTCTTTGAAATATCCTTTGTTAATCAAATCAAATATTCCAAACATCATTTTACTAGTATAAACTGGATCTAAAGGAATTCCAG
>JALWUJ010000075.1 GCA_027080135.1 Flavobacteriaceae bacterium
ACCAGACAAAGCCATTGATTTAATGGATGAAGCTGCTGCAAAAATTAGAATGGAAATCAATTCGAAGCCTGAACAATTAGATGTTTTAGACAGAAAAATTATGCAGTTGGAAATTGAAATTGAAGCTATAAAACGTGAGAAAGATGAGAAAAAACTCAAAGCACTTCGGTTCGATTTAGAGAACTTAAAAGAAGAACGAAACTCCATTCACGCCAAGTGGAAAAGTGAAAAAGAAGTAGTCGATGCCATTCAGAATATAAAAACCGATATCGAAAATTATAAACAAGAAGCAGACATTGCAGAACGTGATGGCGACTTCGGAAAAGTAGCCGAATTACGCTACGGAAAAATTAAAGAAGCCAACGAAACACTTTTCGAATTAGAAGAAAAACTAGCCGAAAGTGAAGAAGACGACTCTTTAATAAAAGAAGAAGTTACCACCGAAGATATTGCCGAAGTAGTAGCCAAATGGACAGGAGTACCTGTAACCAAAATGTTGCAAAGCGACCGTGAAAAACTCTTGAAATTGGAAGACGAACTTCACAACAGAGTCGTTGGACAAAACGAAGCGATTGAAGCCGTGAGTGATGCCATTCGTAGAAGTCGTGCTGGATTGCAAGATCAAAAAAAACCTATTGGAACCTTCTTGTTTTTAGGAACCACAGGAGTTGGTAAAACCGAGTTGGCAAAAGCCTTGGCAGAATATATGTTTGACGATGAAAACGCAATGACACGAATAGATATGAGTGAATATCAAGAACGTCATAGTGTGAGCAGATTGGTGGGAGCACCTCCAGGATACGTAGGTTACGATGAGGGCGGACAATTAACCGAAGCCGTAAGACGTAAACCTTATTCTGTGGTGTTATTGGATGAAATAGAAAAAGCACATCCCGATACTTTTAATATTCTTTTACAAGTGTTGGATGAAGGAAGATTAACAGATAATAAAGGTCGTGTTGCCGATTTTAAAAACACGGTAATTATCATGACCAGTAATATGGGAAGTCACATCATTCAAGAGAAATTCGATGCTGAAAAGAATGTAGCTATTGCAATGGAAAGTGCCAAAGATGAAGTTTTAAATTTACTAAAACAAACGGTACGACCCGAATTTTTAAACCGAATTGATGACATTATTATGTTTACTCCTCTTTCAGAAAATGATATTCAACAAATTGTTGGATTGCAATTAAAAGGATTAACAAAAATGTTAGCTAAACAAAACATTACTTTAGATGCAACCGAAGAAGCAGTAAAATACCTTGCTAAAAAAGGATACGATCCTCAATATGGAGCAAGACCAGTAAAAAGAGTGATTCAGAAAGAAGTATTAAACAAACTTTCAAAAGAAATACTTTCAGGAAATATTACTACCGACAGTATTATTTTACTCGATAGTTTTGATAACCAATTGGTTTTTAGAAACGAAAACGATTTGGTGAAAAACTAAATTTAAATTAGCAAATATTCAACCTGCTAGGTTTTAGAAACCTAGCAGGTTTTTTTATTTAAAAGTTTGTATTCAGTACCTTTATAAACTATTATCTTTAATTAATCAAACAAATTATTTCCTCTTACTATTACAATAAATATGAAAAAAATTAACCCACTTTTAGAAAGCACCGTAAAAATCAGGTTTCAAGATTGTGACCCTTTTAATCATTTAAATAATGCCGCTTATATTAATTATTTAATCAATGCTCGTGAGGATCAGATTTTAGAACATTACGGAATCGATATTTATAAAATGGCTCGTACTATCGGGAAAAGTTGGGTGGTTGGAAGCAATCAGATAGCCTATATCAATCCTGCATTTTTAATGGAAGAAGTGCTGATTGACTCTCAATTAATTAGTTTTGACGATACCAATCTAAACGTAGAATTACGAATGTGGAACAAAGATAAAACCAAAATAAAAGCAGTGATGTGGAGTACATTTGTTCATTTTAATTTAATGAAACAAAAAAGAGATTTTCATTCTGAAGATTTGATGAAAATATTTAAAAGTGTCCATAATCCTGTAGAAGAAATTTATTTTGCAGAGCGAATTAAATACTTTAAAAAGAATCACAAGGCTTCAAAGTAAAACTTTAGACACTTTAAGTATTTATAATTTTAGGCACTGACTAGTTGCAAATTTAGTAAGTTTGTTTAAAATCAAATTCCTATGAAAAAGATATTTTTCCTTTTAGCCTTAATAACGGTTGTAGTTTCCTGTAAATCTGATAAAAAAGAAGAGTCAAAAACTAATGTTGAAACTACGGTTTATTATTTAATTCGTCACGCCGAAAAAGATAGAAATACTTCTGTTAAAGATCCAGGATTAACCGAAAAAGGATTAAAAAGAGCCGAAAACTGGGCAAACATTTTTAAAGATATTCCTTTGGATTTAGTTTATTCCACCAATTACAAAAGAACAATAGAAACTGCCCTACCTACTGCAAATTCAAAAGATTTAAAAGTAAAAAGTTACGATCCTAGAAACCTTTATGATCAAAAATTTAAAAAAGAAACCAAAGGTAAAACCTCATTAATTGTGGGTCATAGCAACACAACGCCTGCTTTTGTAAATACTATTTTAGGCGAACAAAAATATGATAAAATAAACGATAAAGACAACGGAAAATTATACATCGTTTCGATTGTAAACGATAGTATTTCGGTTAAAATTGAAAACTATAATTAGCTTTTCGAAAGTATTACTTTTACGTCTTCCGTTTCAATTTTAGAAACTAATTTTAATTTTCCTTCAGCGAATAATTTACCCAATTCAGATAAATTAACCTCCTTATTTTTTGGTTTAAAATTGTTATAATCTACAAACCGAATTCCTTCAATCACACGAGGATTAAACGCTTCTCTAAACCGAACTCCACCTCCATTAGTAGCATATTTATATGCTAAATAATCTACGGTAAAAGTTTCTTTATTTACCCAATACAAAAATGTATCCTGAAAATCTGTTCCTCCACCATCTTCCGAAAAAGTAACTTCAATTTCATAATAATCTTTTCCTTTTATAGTGTCTTCTCCCAATAATTTTTTATGAACAGACTCGGAAGCCAAACCATAGGGCAACTGAGCAAAATAATGAACCGAATTCACGCCATCACTAATTTGTAAAGCCAAAGAATCTGGAACGGTTACCACTTCTTTATTTACAAATCGCATCAACCCTTTATTGGAAACCACATCGTGTATTTCGTTAACGGAATCCATTTTAATTCTTTCGTATTTATAAAATCCACCATTACGGCTACTTCTATATTTTTTATCCCTAAAAGTGAATTCTATTACTGCATCATCACATTTTCCGTGACAAGAATTTTCAATAGCTTTATCGATAATTGTGTTAGCCGTTAATTTTTCTGTTGAAGTGTTTTCGGTAGTTTTTACTTCGTTTTTACAAGAAATTACAAGGAATGCAACTAATAAAAAGGACAGGTATTTCATATTTTTAATTTTCTCAAATTTAGCAAGAAAATTCAATTGATTTTAAAAAATGATAATTTTTAGAAAAATTAGTGCAAATCCGTGAAATTCGTGTCTCCTATCTAAACCTGATTTACTATTTTTGCAAGCTATGGCACTTCAGAAAACTGTTAAAATTAAAAACCGAAAAGCTCGTTTTGAGTACGAAATTCTAGATAAATTTATAGCTGGAATTGTGTTACGCGGAACTGAAATAAAAGCGATAAGAGAAGGAAAAGCATCTATTACCGAAGCCTTTTGCGAGTTTAGCAATTCTGAATTGTTTGTGATAAACATGACCATTCAAGAATATTCTCACGCTACTCACTACAATCACAATCCTAAAAGTGAACGCAAATTACTTCTCAACCGAAACGAATTAAAAAAGTTAGAAAAACAAGTTAAAAACTCTGGGTTGACTATAATTCCTCTCTTACTATTTTCTAATGAAAAAGGTTTAGCAAAATTACAGATTGCACTTTGTAAGGGTAAAAAACTTTACGACAAGCGGGAAACTTTAAAAGACCGCGACAACAAAAGGGATTTAAGTAGGATTAAAAAAGAATTTCATAAGTAGGTTTATTTTTTATATAAATTTATGCAAAAAGAATACATTTTAAAACAAAGTCCATTACTTAAAATTGTTCTTCGTAAAAAAGAATTTGAAATTATAAACCATCAATATTCAAAAGAAAGTGGTTTTTTTTCATATTCAAAATTATACGATATTGAATTTAGAGAAAAGAGTACAGATTATGTGACAACTGGATTTATATTTTTATTATCTATTATTTTACCTGGAGGTAGAAGTAGGTTAATGAAGTTTAATGAAAGGATAAGAATGAATTATAATGGCAAAGAAAGAAAAATTATCCTTTTCGATTATGACAGAAAAGTTGTTGCTGAAGTAATTTCAGAAATCCAAAAACAAATAGATCCAAAATATTTAACAGTTAGAAAATCTTAATTTCAAGACTACTATTTTCTAACAAATATTTAAGAAATTAGTAATTTTCTATCTTTATCTTGCGTTAAAAATATTGATGCAAACTAAACTAACTTTCTTTTTTCTTTTGATTACTACAGCAATTTCCTTTGCTCAAGTATCAGGAAAAATTACAAATAAAAATGGCGAACCCCTTCCCTATGTAAACATATATTTGCAAGGAAGTTATGTCGGGACTACTTCCAACGATAATGGAACCTACCAAATAGATCTTCCAAAAAAAGCTAATTACAATTTAGTTTATCAGTTTTTAGGATATAAAACTCTCACAAAAAAAGTTCAACAAAAAGACTTGCCATTGGTTTTAAATGTTGTTCTAGAAGAAGAATCCATCAGTTTAGAAACCGTCGTAATTTCATCTTCTGAAGATCCTGCATACCGAATTATCCGCAAAACCATAGCTCAACGAAAGAAAAACCTCAACCGCATTTCTGCCTTTACTGCCGATTTTTACTCACGTGGATTGTGGCGCGTAAAAGATATGCCTGAAAAAATTATGGGACAGGAAGTGGGTGATCTTAATGGTGCTATAGATTCTACTCGAACGGGAGTTATTTACCTTTCAGAAACTATTTCGGAAATTGCCTATCAACGTCCCGACGATTTCCGTGAAGTAGTAAAAGCAAGTTTGGTAAGCGGAAACGATAATGGTTTCAGTTTTAATAGTGCTCGACAATCTAATTTTTCATTTTACGAAAACACTCTAAATCTCAATGCCCCTATCGTTTCACCAATTTCAATAAACGCTCTCAACTACTATAATTTTAAGTTGGACGGTGTTTTTTATGAAGGTAGTAAACTCATCAACAAAATTATCGTCACACCCAAAAGACCAAAAGATCGCGTTTGGAATGGAGTTATTTATGTAGTGGAAGACGATTGGCAATTGTATGGCGTAAACCTTTCAACTACTGGTCAAGCCATTCAAGTTCCTATGATTACCAAACTTGAATTTAAACAAAATTTTAAATACGATAAAGAAAACAAAGCTTGGATAAAAATCTCGCAAACCATCGATTTTGGTTTTGCATTCTTTGGTGTAAAGGGCGACGGTAGATTTATTGCAGTGTATAGCAACTACGATTTTAACCCTGTTTTTGAGAAGAAATCTTTTTCAAATGAAGTACTTTCTTTTGAACCTAAGGCTAACAAAAAAGATAGTTTGTATTGGAAAGAATATCGTCCAGTTCCACTTTCCATAGAAGAGCTAAAGGATTATGTAAGAAAAGATAGTATTCAAACCCTTCGGAAGTCGAAACCTTATCTAGATTCCATCGATAAAAAATCGAATAAATTTGGGTTTATGGATCCCTTATTAGGATATACTTTTCAGAATTCCTATAAAAAATACCGTATTGGTTATGAAGGTCCACTCCGAAATATAAATTACAATACCGTACAAGGTTGGAACAGTAAAGTAGGACTGTCTTATGATAAATGGTACGATGAAAACCGAACCGTTTGGTTAACTGCAAAAGTAAATGCTACTTATGGAATTACCGAAGATCGAGTTCGATTTAACGCAATTATTGCAAAACGTTTTAATTATAAAAACAAACTTACATTCCAAATTGATGGAGGTAGCAAAGTAAAACAATTTAATAACCAAGAACCTATCAGTCCTATTATTAACGCTATTTCAACCTTATTTTTCGAGCGGAATTACATGAAGTTATACGAATTAAATTACGGTCGATTCTCCTTTAGTCAAGAAATTGTAAACGGTTTTAAACTTACGGCAGCAACCGCTTACGAGAACAGAAAACCTTTGTTTAATACGGCTGGCTGGGTATTTATCCCTAATAGTGGAGTAAGTTACACGTCGAACAATCCTTTAAACCCTACAGATTTCGAAAATGCAGCTATCGTAAATCACGATGTTTTTAAAACATTTATTAAAGCCGATTTTGTGTTCGGACAGAAGTATATTTCCTTCCCCGACGGGAAATTTAATTTAACCGATAGTAAATATCCACAACTTTCATTTAGGTTTGAAAATGGTATTGGCATTTCGGATAACAAATACAGTTACAGTCAACTATCAGGGAAAGTATTTCAGAGTTTATCGCTTGGCAATAAAGGGATCTTTACCTATAATTTAAAAGGAGGAACTTTTATAAATGCAGATGAAATTTCGTTTGTAGATTACCAACATTTTAACGGAAATCAAACACGAGTAGGTACCAATACTATTTATAACAATGTCTTTAATTTACTGCCTTATTACGAACTCAGCACGAACAAAAGTTATTTTGAAGGGCATATAGAACACGATTTTAAAGGATGGATTTTAGGGAAGATTCCGGGAATTAATCAACTAAATTTTAACCTAATTGCAGGAGCACATTTTCTATCAACTGAAACCAACAAACCTTATTCTGAAATCTCTATAGGAATGGACAATCTAGGTTTTGGAAAATTTCGATTTCTTCGTTTAGATTATGTACATTCGTTTTATAATGGAAACGATTTTGGAGCCATTATTTTTGGACTAAAATTTTTAGATCTTTTTGGATTGAATTAAAACACAATACTTATTATGGAAAACACAAACTCATCTTGCGACATTAATGCAAAAAATTCTTGCTGTTGCTCTTCGGAAGAAACAACTTCAACGGTAGATTTAAAGGCACATTGGAACAAAGCTTACACCAACAATCCCGAAGAAAAATTAGGTTGGTTTGAAACCGATTTAAGTCCGATGTTTCAATTAATCAATCAAATTAATTTACAAAAAAATGCTTCCATCATCAATATTGGTGCAGGTTCAACTACTCTTATAGATGAATTAATCAAACAAGAATATTCCAATATCATCGCAACTGATATTAGTGATGTTGCCCTTAAAAACTTGGAAGAACGTGTTGGAACCCATAAAATTAAAACTATTGTTGACGATTTAACCAAGCCTTCAGAACTTACTAAAATTGATAAAGTGGATCTTTGGATTGATAGAGCGGTACTTCATTTTTTTACGGAAACAAAAGATCAAGATACTTATTTCGATTTATTAAAAAGTAAAATAAAAGACAGTGGATATGTAATTTTAGCTGAATTCAGTTTGCAAGGAGCGACTAAATGTTCTGGTTTAGATGTTCATCGTTATGATGAGAAAATGCTTTTAGAAAAATTGGGTAGTGACTTTCAATTAATAGAAGCATTTCATTTTACTTATACGATGCCTTCTGGCGATCCTCGTGATTATATTTATACACTTTTCAGAAAAATCGCCTAATGGGAAAACAGTTTTCAGAGATTTCAGAAAGTCATAAAACCTTCATAGAACAACAAAAAATATTTTTTGTAGGAACAGCTAGAAGTAAAGGAAGTGTCAACGTTTCACCAAAAGGAATGGATACTTTTAAAGTTATCAACTCCAATAAAATTATCTGGTTAAATCTTACTGGAAGCGGTAACGAAACCGCTGCTCATTTACAAAAAAACAATAGAATGACCATTATGTTTTGTTCGTTTGAAGAAAAACCATTAATCCTTCGATTGTACGGAAAGGCAGAAATATTTCATAAGCAAGATGCTAAATTTCAAGAGTATATTTCTCATTTTCCGAAGCATATTGGAGCCAGACAAATTATTGAAATGGAAGTAGATCTAGTACAAACTTCTTGCGGATTTGCAGTTCCGTTTATGGAATTTAAAGAAGAGCGTTCGCAACTAACTCACTGGGCAGACAAAAAAGGCGAAGACGGAATTGAAACTTATTGGAAAGAAAAAAACACTAAGAGTATTGATGGGTATGAGATTTAATTCTCATTCTTATCCTCCAAATTATTTTTGGCTAATAACCAACTTTAATTATTAAAATCTATAACCTAATGTAATCCCTAATCTAGGCACAAGCTCAGTGGCAATATTTTCATTCGAAGAATAAATATTTCTTCCTGCTCCTCCAAAAAACTCAAAAAGAAAGCCTTTTTTACTAACAAACTTACCTCCTATAGATATACCAAAAGCTACGTTATTTGATTTTTCATCGGTATAAATATAATCATCAATATTATAGTCATAATATCCATCATTATTTTGCTGAACATTATACATCCCAAAGGCTTCTAAAAAGAATCCCCAAGCATATTTACTTGAAAAAAAGCGTCTGTAATAGGGGGTAAATACAAATTTTTCATTGTAAATCGGTCCATCGTTGTTATAATCATTCTCAAAATCTTGTAAATTAAATAAGAATGAAACTCCTGCTGATGATTCGGAATCAATTAAATATTCATACGAAAAGTCTATAGTTTTAAAAACAATTAAATTAAAGGCATTTGTTTTTATTTCATGGTGTTTAACAACTGACTCTTCTTTTTCTTGAGCAAAAATGGGATTAAAAAATAATACTAACAGACTACTAAAAATTATAACTTTCTTCACGATTGATGTTTTTACTTAATTGGCATTTGTGTCAATAACACTAAAATAACGATACTAAATCTAATATATTACTTAGTGAAAGATTTGGAATGTTTTTTCTTAATTCTTATCCTCCAACAAAGGCACAAACTTAAACTCCCCAAATTCTTCTTTTTTAAATTCGGTGGCTGAAGTACGCGTAAATACAGTCATAATCTGCACTTTGTCTCCCACAGGAATGACCAACTTCCCTCCTATTTGTAATTGAGCTAATAAAGGATTGGGAACAAAAGGAGCTCCCGCTGTTACAACAATTCCGTTGAAAGGTGCTTCTTCTTTTAAACCAATATAGCCATCTCCAAAAATTAGTTTTTTAGGTCGATAACCCAATTTTGGAAGAAACAACTTAGTCTTTTTAAAGAGTTCATTTTGGCGTTCGATACTAAAAACGTTCATTCCCATTTCTAATAATACTGCTGTTTGGTAGCCACTTCCTGTTCCTATTTCAAGAACTTTATCTCCTTTATTTAGGTTTAATAATTCCGATTGACGTGCAACAGTATAAGGTTGCGAAATGGTTTGGTCTGCTGCAATAGGAAATGCTTTGTCCACATAAGCATGGTCTATAAACCCAGAATCCATAAACAAATGTCTTGGTATTTTATTAATTGCTTTTAAAACTTCGTTATTAGTAATTCCCTTAGCTTGTAGGGTTTCAACTAACTTTTTTCGCATTCCTTTATGGGTAAATGTATCTTGCAATGGTGTGATTTTTATTTTCAAAAGTAAGAAAAATTGTAACTCTCACCTCTGGCAAAGTTTTAAAATTTGTCGGAGTTCAAAAGAAGTAAAAATAGTATCTTTGCGTAAAATTAAAATCGATGTTAAAAGCAGGAGTTATAGGTGCCGGACACCTTGGAAAAATTCATTTAAAACTTTTAAATCAGTCTTCAAAATACGAACTCGTCGGTTTCTACGATTCTAATGTGGAAGCTGCAAAAAACATAGCTTCAGAATTTGGTTATAAAAACTTTGAAACAGTCGAAGAGCTTATAAATTCTTGTGATATGGTAGATGTAGTTACACCTACCCTTTTTCATTTTGATACCGCCAAAAAAGTATTAGAAGCTGGTAAACATTTGTTTATTGAAAAACCCATAACTACTACTGTGGAAGAAGCTGAAAGCCTTAGAGATTTAGCAAAAAAATATGGAGTTCGTGGACAGGTAGGACAAGTAGAACGTTTTAATCCCGCTTTTACTGCCGTGAACCATAAAATTGAAAACCCGATGTTTATTGAGTCGCATCGTCTGGCAGAATTTAACCCTCGCGGAACTGATGTTTCAGTGGTATTGGATTTAATGATTCACGATATCGATGCTATCTTGAGCGTGGTAAAATCTAAGGTAAAAACCGTGACCGCAAACGGTGTTTCGGTAATTAGCAACACACCCGATATTGCTAATGCTCGAATTGAATTTGAAAACGGTTGTGTTGCCAATTTAACGGCAAGTAGAATTTCTATGAAGAACATGCGTAAATCTAGATTTTTTCAGAAAGACGCTTATATTTCGGTAGATTTTTTAGAAAAGAAATGCGAAGTCGTTAAAATGAAAGATGCTCCCGAAACTCCCGATGAGTATGCAATGGTTTTAACCAATGCCGAAGGAGTAAAAAAGCAAATTTATTTTGACAATCCAAACGTAGAACCCAACAATGCTATTTTAGATGAATTGGAAACCTTTGCAGATGCCATTAACACCAACACTACACCTATTGTAACTTTAGCTCAAGGCACAGAAGCTTTACGAGTTGCGATGCAGGTGATAGAGAATTTTAAAAGTTTATAAGTAAGTTTAATTTAAAATATCTTTTGCCTTCAACAGCAATAGATACTGAAATAAATTCAGCATAAATATGAAAAACATAGCAGTTATAGGAGCAGGAACAATGGGAAACGGAATCGCCCATACCTTTGCACAATTTAATTATCAAGTACAATTAATCGATATTTCGGAAGAATCCTTAAAAAGAGGAATGGCAACCATTACCAAAAACTTGGACAGAATGCTTGCTAAAGAAAAAATTACCGAAGCAGACAAACAACAAACTTTAGCAAATATTACCACTTATACCAATCTTCAAAAAGGAGTTGAAAATTCTGAATTAGTGATTGAAGCAGCTACCGAAAACTTAGATTTAAAACTGAAAATTTTTAGAGATTTAGATAGCTTTTGTACTAAAGAAACCATTTTGGCTAGTAACACTTCTTCAATTTCTATAACTCAAATTGCTGCAGCAACTTCCAGACCCGAAAAGGTAATTGGAATGCACTTTATGAATCCGGTACCAATTATGAAATTGGTCGAAATTATTAAAGGTTACAATACAAGTCAAAAAACGTATGAAACAGTTAAAACCATTTCAGAAAAACTGAATAAAGTTCCGGTAGAAGTTAATGATTATCCAGGTTTTGTTGCCAATCGTATTTTAATGCCGATGATTAATGAAGCAGTAGAAACCTTGTATAATAATGTGGCAGGAGTTCAGGAAATTGATACGGTCATGAAATTAGGAATGGCACACCCAATGGGACCATTACAATTAGCAGATTTTATTGGATTGGACGTTTGTCTTTCAATATTGAACGTAATGCACGACGGATTTAAAAACCCAAAATACGCACCTTGTCCTTTGTTAGTTAATATGGTAAGAGCTGGAAAGTTAGGTATTAAATCTGGCGAAGGTTTTTACGATTATAGCGAAAGCCGAAGAGCAGAAACGGTTGCGAAAATGTTTCGGTAATAATGACTGAAGACCGAATACTGAATACTGAAAACATGGCAAAAATAATTCCTTTTAAAGCAGTAAGACCTACTCGTGACAAAGTGGGCTTAATTGCTTGTCGTGCTTATCAAGATTATAGTAAAGAAAAGATAAACGCTAGGTTACGAGATAATCCTTATTCCTTTTTACAAATTATAAATCCTGGTTACAAGTATGCTAAAAAAATAACTGGAAATCGTCGGTTTAACTTAGTTCGCAATCGATATTTAGAATTTAAAGAAGACGGAAATTTTATTCAAGATAAAAAGCCAAGTTATTATTTTTATAAAATCATTAACCGTGAAAAGGTTGAATTTAATGGTGTCATTGCAGCATCAAGTATTTCAGATTACAAAAACGGAGTTATAAAAAAACACGAAAACACACTAGAAGATCGTGAAATTTTATTTAGAGATTACTTAGATACCGTTGGGTTTAACGCAGAACCTGTTCTTCTCACTCACCCAGATAATGAGGAATTAAAATCTATTATCGCCTCTGTAATGGAGTCGAGAGCTGAATACGAGTTCACCACAACCTATAGAGACACCCATTATTTATGGAAAGTAGATGATGAGGAAATTGTAAAAAAAGTAAGTGCTATTTTTTCTGAAATGAAATCACTTTACATTGCAGATGGTCATCACCGTTCTGCTTCCTCTTTTTTGTTGGCTGAAAAACGAAAAGAAGAAAACCCAAATCATACAGGTAAAGAAGCTTATAATTATTGTATGAGTTATTTAATTCCTGAAAGTGATTTAAAAATTCGCGGATTTAACCGACTTCTAAAAGACCTAAACGGATTAAGCAAAGAAGAATTTTTATTTGCCCTAGATGAAGTTTTCCGAATTGAAAACCGAAAAAACAATTATTACAAACCTACCAAAAAGCATCATTTTACCATGTATTTGGATGGGGATTTTTACTCTCTTTATTTACGGAAATTTGAATACAAAATCAATAACGCATTAGACACTCTGGATGTTCAAATATTATATGAAGCAATTTTAAATCCTATCCTTGGAATAAAAGACCTTCGGAACGGCTCTCGTATTGAGTATCCACACGGAAAAACAGATATGGCATATATAAAATCGATGGTTGATTCTGGCGAATTTGCAGTGGGGTTTAGTATGCTTCCAATTACAACTGAAGAATTGAAAAACGTTGCAGACGAAGGTTTAACTATGCCACCAAAAAGCACATTTATTGAACCTAAATTACGAAGTGGAGTTACCATTTATGAATTTTAATTCAATTTAACTTTTGTTAAAAAAAAGACAAAACACTCTTATTAAATTCGTAACTTTGTAAGGCATTTTATCCCCAAAAACTTGACAAGTGCGAATTGCTTCAAACATCTTCAAAATAGTTTTTTTCTTATTAATAAGTACGGCTACTTTTGCTCAATCTAAAAAAGAAAAAGTCGATATTGATAAGGTTTATTCCGAATTAAAAATAATAGAAAACAACCCAGAAAAAGTCGATGCTTTAATTAACCTTTATAAAACTTCGATAAGACAAGGAGAAATTAATAAAGCAATTATTGAAGAAGCATTATTGGTTTCAGAAATGATTTATTACATAGACGGAATTGCAAATTGTTACAATCGAATGGGGATTACTGCCCGGTATGAAAGCGATTACACTCAATCTGTAAATTATCACAAACGAGCTCTCACCTATTTCGAAAAAAGTACCGATACCCTTTCAAAAATAAAATGCTTAAATAGCTTAGGAGTAACCTACCGTAAATTAAACCTTGAAAAAGAAGCTTTTGCTCAATATTTTCAAGCCTTAAATTTGGCTGAAAAAATTGATAGCCAGAAAAGTATTTCGATTGCCCTAAACGGAATCGGAAATGTATTTATCAACACCGAAGAATACGATAAAGCTCTAAAATATTTCAGAAAAGGAGTTGCTATCGAGAAAAAGAGCAATAACGAAAAAGGACAAGAATACGGATATGCAAATATTGGTGAAGTCTATTTACAAAAAAAAGAATACGATTCTGCTCAAATATATTTTAACAAAGCCCTAGTACTCGCCAAAAAAAATCCTCGAAAAGAAGGCATAGCAATCAAATACAATCTATTAGGAAAATTATATCAAGCTGAAGGAGATTATAAAAAATCTTCAGAGAATTATAAGAAAGCCATTCCTCAATTAATTAAATTTAATAGTCTTCGATATTTAAGTAATACGTTGATTAATATTGGTATTAATCAAATTCATACAAAAGACTACACCGAATCAATTGATAATATTATAAAAGGTTTACAAACTGCCATTGCCATAAAATCTAAAGAAAATATAATGTTAGGATATGATGCTTTAACCGAATATTATACCCAAACTCAAAATTACAGAAAAGCATTAGAGTCGCATAAAAAAGCTGCTAAATACCACGACAGCATAGTTAATGAGGCTTCAAAAGAAAGCATTATTAGCACCCAAATAGAATACGAAACTCAAAAGAAAGATGAGCAACTTAAAAAATTAGCCGAAGAAAAAGAAAAGAGCATGCAAGAAGCAAAATCCAATTCCAATAAATTATGGTTTGGTGCTTTGTTTAGTGTTATAATTATTGGGTTTTTATTATTTTCCATCTATTTACTTCGGAAGAATAAGAAACTAGAATTAGAGCAACAAAATTCTGAAATGCAAAAATATATGCTTCAGATTAACAAATTAGAAGAGCTTATTAAAAATAATAAAACGGACAATCATCAATTAATTTCAGACAATATTAAAACCTATGACCTTTCTAATAGAGAATCTGAAGTTCTAAAATATATCACCAGCGGATTTAGTAATGATGAGATTTCAGAAAAAATGTTTGTTTCAAAAAACACGGTCAAAACTCATATAAAAAACATCTATTCCAAGTTAGATGTTAAAAACCGAATTCAGGCTATGAAAAAAGTCAGTGGTTGTTAATATTCTTTAAACTCCTCTATTTATAACGGTTTAGATTCAAATATCACCCCAAAAGGTGAGTCGATTTCATACTTTTTAATGAATTATTTTCTTTAAATACCGCCTAATTTTGTACTATAATTTAAAACTAATAGTACTATGAAATTTTTAATTAAACTTATACTCTTTATTGGAATCATTTCAATTTCACAAACTGTAAACGCACAATTTTTAGACAGAATTGCCAGAAAAACACAACAAAAAATTGAGCGAGAAGCAGAAAACAGAACTCAGAGAAAAATTGATAAAGAAATAGACAAAGCTTTTGATGAAGCTGAAGATGAGATTGATGGAAAAAACAAAAAAGACGAGAAGCCAAACAGTACTTCAGATAAAAATGAAGAAAATTCTGAAACTTCAGATAATAGCAATGACCAACAGGTTGTAGAAAACGAAAATACCACTCCTACTTTGGTTTGGAACAAATACGATTTTATCCCTGGAGATACTGTTATTTTTGAAGATGGTCCTAGTAACGATGAAGAAAACGGCGAATTTCCGAGTCGTTGGGATTTGCATAAAGGAAATATAGAAATAGGCGAATTTGGTGGAGAAAAAGTTATTATGTTTCTAAGTAACCAATCCTACATGGTGCCTTATTTAAAAAATTCTAACGAAGACTATATCCCAGATGTATTTACGATAGAATTTGATGTATGGTTTTCCAAAGGAAGCTCCACCGCAAATAGGCTTTGGGTATATTTAGGGGATCAAAAAAATAACAGAACAGATGCCGCTAGACGTAGCTTAGTTGTAATGCCGCATAGTTTAGAATTTGGAGAATCTGAAAAAGATTACCCCGGAACAGAAAACATAGGTTGGACACATGAAAATGAAGGCGCTTGGAAACATATTTCCATTGCTTATACTAAAGGAAAATACAAAGCATATTTTAATGATACACGTTTAATTAACATTCCTCATTTAGATGTGAACCCTACAGGAATAACTATCGAGGCAGGAAATGACAATATGTATCTTAAAAATATTCGTATTGCAAAAGGCGGTGTAAAATATTATGACCGTGTACTTTCTGAAGGTAAAATCATCGTAAACGGAATTAAATTCGATGTAAACAAAGCCACTTTAAAGCCTGAAAGCATGGGGCCTATCAATAAAATCTACAAATTGATGGTTAAAAACCCTGACCTTAATTTTAGTGTAGAAGGCCACACAGATAGTGACGGTAGCGACCAAACCAACATGACCTTATCTAAAAAACGAGCAAAAACCGTTATGAACCAACTTATAGAAATGGGAATTGATGCCTCTAGATTAAAATCTACAGGTTTTGGAGAAAATAAACCTATTGATAACAATACTACTTCCGAAGGAAAAGCAAACAACCGCAGAGTAGAGTTTGTGAAATTTTAGAATAATTAATTAAAAATTTAAGAAAATGAAAATTCACAAAATCCTGTTTTTAGTTTTAATTACCTTTCAGTTAAATGCTCAAAATTCAAAAATTGAAGGAGAATGGTTGTTAGAACAAATTACTGAAAATAATATTGCTAAAAGCATCGGACAAATAGTAAAATTTGATGCCACAGGAGGTTTGTTTATCCAAGACCGACCTTTTGGAACTTGGAAAAGTGATTCTAAAAAAAGCCTAACTATGGAAGCCAAAAAAATTGGCGGAACGTATAAAATAACAGCTTTAAATAAGAAAGAACTAGAATTAACATTAGAGAATAAAGTCCTTTACTTTTCAAAAATCAACAGAGAACAAGTAAATAAAAATAATGAAGAATCTGGATTAATAGGGACTTGGGAATTTCAAATTGAAGGAGATAACTTAAGAAATATTATTGAATTTAAAACTCCCGATGATATTTCATTTGTAGAAATGGACGATTCCTATAAAGGAAAAAATTCTGGAGCTTGGATTTTTAAACCCAAAAGTAAAAAGCTTATAATTATTGGGCAGATTAAAAAATTGCGTGGTGTGAATGAAGTAATTTCAATTAGTGCAAATGAAATTGATTTAAAGAATAATAACATTACATACATTCTTAAAAAAGTCGAACAAAATAAGAATAAAGTTGAAAGACTCACTTTTACAGGAGAAGATTTTTACACCGACGATGGTGAATTTAAATATGAAGAAGATAGTAGCAAACTACCTTGGAATGATTATTATGAAATGTATCTTTCATTAAAAAATGCAGCTAAATTTATCTATCTATACGATTTACTAGAAGAAAACACCAACACTTTTGAAACCAAAACATTAGAAGCTCTTGTTAGCACCAATATTGAGGACGAGACTTTTAATATCGATAATATTTTTAAAGGATACGATCGCAAAAACCTACATAAAGATCAAGAGTTTCCAGAAAATAAATTTGAGGCATTTACCCCTCTTTACCCTTGTACTGCAAATACTTTTAGAGTACTTGGCGAAGAAGAAATTAAGGTGCCCGCAGGAATTTTTCAATGTTTAGTGGTGGAAGCGGTAGATGATTTTGATACTCAACTTAAGGTTTACATGATAAAAGACCAACCTGGAGTTATTGCAAAAGTAATATCCGATAGACCAGGAACGTTTGGTCATTATGCCATCTATCAACTAAAGGAAATAATAACCAAATAATACTCAAAACATGAAAAATATCAGCATACTATTTTTGTTCATATTACTATTTGTAAGTTGTAAAAACAATGATACCGAAACTTTAGATACCGCATCATTGATTTCAAAAAAAGAAAATCAAGATCTAAAACGTTACAAAGTGAAATCTGGGATGATTACCTATAAAACAACTATTTCTGGAAATATTATGGGTGGAGTTGTTTCGGGTTCTGGTACCGAAAATAAATACTTCAGAAATTGGGGTTCTTTAGAATTAGTCGAAGAAGAATCTACCAAAACCACCACCATAAAAATGTTTGGTCAAAATAAAAAAGAAACCGAAACTACCCATACCATTAATAAATTTAATAATGGCGAAAGTTATTACGTAGATTTTAAACATAAAAAAATCTATGCCAACAGAGATCTGGCAATGGATATGACCAAGATATTTCAACCCAATCAAGATGCAGGAGCTGTTGGAAAAAGTATGGCAGAAGGAATGGGAGGAAAAATTATTGGCAAAGAAAACTACTTGGGTTACGAATGTGAAATTATGGAGTTGATGGGTTCCAAACAATGGATTTACAAAGGTGTAACCCTTAAATTAGAAATGACAGTAATGGGAATTAGCACTTTAAAAGAGGCCACTTCAGCAAAATTTAATGTTTCTGTTTCCGACACCTTTTTTGAATTACCCGACTTTCCTATTATTAAACAGAAAGGTTTTATGAGCAATGAAGAATTTAACAAAGAAATGAACAATGAAGATTATCAAGATGAAATTGATGCTCTTAAAAATATGACTTTTGAAGAATGGAAATCTGTTGCTATAAAAGAAGATGAAGAAATGCGTAATATGAGTGATCAAGAATTAAGAGAAACTTACGATATGATGCAAAAAATGATTCAACTACAGAATTAATAACTATCCAAATTATGTTTTTTTAGGGGCAAAGCAAATTTATATTTGCAAGCCCCTTTTTTAAAATTATCTAAGTGTTTTCTTGTATAATTTAGATATTTTTGTAGAATGACAATTGCAGAAAAACTTCAGAAAATAAAAACCGATTTACCTGATTATGTAACTCTGGTAGCCGTTTCAAAAACCAAACCAAGCAGTGATATATTAGAGGCTTATCAAACTGGACATCGAATTTTTGGAGAAAATAAAATCCAAGAGATGGTGGGGAAATATGAAGAATTACCAAAAGATATACAATGGCACATGATTGGTCATATTCAAAGAAACAAGGTCAAGTATATGGCGCCTTTTGTGAGTTTGATTCATGCAGTTGATAGTTTGCGTTTACTGAAAGAAATAAACAAACAAGCCTTAAAAAACAATCGAATTATTAGTTGTTTGCTTCAGATTAAGATTGCTTCGGAAGAAACTAAATTCGGATTAACGGAAACAGAAGTTTCTAAATTATTAGCTTCAGAAGAATTCAAATCTTTTCAGAATATAAAAGTGGAAGGTTTAATGGGAATGGCGACATTTACTTCAGATAAAAATCAACTTCAGAAAGAATTTGGTCTGCTAAAAAATATATTTGATAATCTTTGCCAACTAAAGACAGAAAACTGCGAACTGAAAACGCTTTCCATGGGAATGAGCGACGATTATCCTATCGCTCTCGAAAACGGAAGTAATATGATACGAGTAGGAAGTTCCATTTTTGGAAAACGAGCTTGTAGTATCAACCTAAAACCTACAACCTAAAACCTATTTTGTACGCAATACTAGACATTGAAACCACTGGCGGAAAATACAACGAAGAAGGTATTACCGAAATCGCCATCTATAAATTTGACGGTCATCAAATTGTAGATCAGTTTTCGAGTTTGGTAAATCCAGAGCGTAGCATACAACCATTTGTGGTTAATCTTACAGGTATTAATAACAAAATGCTTATCCATGCACCCAAGTTTTATGAGGTTGCCAAACGTATTATTGAAATTACTGAAGGTTGTACTATCGTGGCTCATAACGCACAATTTGACAATCGGATTTTACGTACAGAATTTGACAGATTGGGTTATAATTTTGAAAAACCAACACTTTGTACCGTCGATCTAGCCAAGAAATTAATACCTGGACTTCCCTCCTACAGTTTGGGAAAATTAGTGCGTTCTTTAGGAATTCCGATTACAGACAGACATCGTGCACAAGGCGATGCCAAAGCCACCGTTACACTTTTTAAAATACTTTTGGAAAAAGACGTAGATAAAATAATTATTTCTGAAGCAGTTAAGAAAGAACCTAAACGTCAATTAGAACCTAAATTATTAGATATTATTGAAACAGCTCCAAGCACAACGGGTGTTTATTATATGCATCGCCAAGACGGAAAAATTATCTATGTTGGAAAAAGTAAAAACATTAAAAAAAGGTTGATTCAGCATTTTACCAATGATAATAAAAAGTCGAAGAAAATACAGTTAGAAGTTGCTTCGGTAAGTTTTGAAGAAACTGGAAACGACTTGATTGCCCAACTAAAAGAAAGTCAAGAAATAAAAAGATTAAAACCCATTTTTAATCACGCATTAAAAAGAAATATTTTTCAGAGCCAGTTGTACGCTTATACAGATGAAAATGGTTATTTGAATTTGAAAGCTGAAAAAGTTTCTTCAGAAACAGATGAAGAAAGAAATATTATCACCACGTTTACCAACTATGCACAAGCCAAGAGCTTTTTATATAAAATCACGGATGAATTTCAACTTTGTCAAAAATTAAATCATCTTGAAAAAACAGAAGGTGCTTGTTTTAACTACGGAATTAAAACCTGTTTAGGAGCTTGTTTAAACATTGAAAAACCTGAAAAATACAACCAACGAGTACAGCAATTTATCAGCAAAAGCAGTTACCAACATCAATCTATGTTAATAATAGATAAGGGTCGTGAGATAGATGAGCACTCAGTTATTTTAATTGAAAATGGTGAGTATAAAGGTTATGGTTTTTATAATTTAAACTTTCAAGTTAACAATCCGGAGGTTTTAAAATCCATAATTAATCCGATGGAAAATAATCGTGATACTCAACACATTATTCAGAATTATTTAAGAAAAAACAAGGTTCAGAAG
>JALWUJ010000076.1 GCA_027080135.1 Flavobacteriaceae bacterium
GTATTTTACAATTTTTATTTCTTTGTTTATTGGGGTTTTTAGACAGTCTGACGGTCTAGCATATGAGGCGTTGGGTGTTTTATTGCTCTAAACTTTCAATATTCAATGTCATTTATTAATATTTGTAATATTTAATTAATTTTTTCTTGCTCAGTGATTTATGTGTATTGTTATGGGCTGGCATTTAATCAGTTTTTATTTTCCCGTTATTATCAATTTTTATTAAAGTATATGAGTCTGAACCGGGAGCCTCAAATTTATATGTAACTCCTTTTTTATTTTTTACCTGTTCAATTGTTTCAAATTCTATTGACTCAGAATCAAGGTAATTTAAAGTTGAATCGCAGGTTATTAATTCTCCGCCCCAAAGACAATATTCAGCCGGACACATAATTTGTCCAAATAACCCCAAAAGTAAATTATCATCACAGAAAAATCCTACACAAAAACAACTATTAGCCGAAATGCAAAAAATACTCGTTGAAATGTCATTTTTTTACTTAAATACAATAAATTTTTGTAAGAACATCTATACGTATTTATACGTATATCGTTCATAATATAAGGGTTAACCCTTAGTTTTATTTGTCAGAAAAAAAATCTTAAACTATAGTATAACAAGACTTTATAAGATAAAAACAACTCGTATATTTGCCGAAATTTAACTACTAATTTATGTCTCTAGAAAGTGAAATTGAAAGAAGAAGAACTTTTGGAATTATCTCTCACCCAGATGCTGGTAAAACCACTTTGACCGAAAAATTATTACTTTTTGGTGGTGCCATTCAAGAAGCTGGTGCTGTAAAATCAAATAAAATAAAAAAAGGTGCCACTAGTGATTTTATGGAAATTGAACGTCAAAGAGGAATTTCTGTAGCTACTTCCGTATTAGCTTTTGAATATCAAGACGTTAAGATAAATATATTAGACACACCAGGACATAAAGACTTTGCCGAAGACACTTTTAGGACTCTTACGGCAGTAGATAGTGTTATTGTGGTTATTGATGTTGCTAAAGGTGTAGAAGAACAAACCGTTAAACTAGTAGAGGTTTGCCGTATGAGAAACATACCTATGATTGTTTTTATTAATAAGTTAGATAGAGAAGGAAAAGACGCTTTTGAACTTTTAGACGAAATTGAACAAAAACTTGGGCTTACTGTAACGCCTATGAGTTTTCCTATAGGAATGGGTTACGATTTTAAAGGAATTTATAATATCTGGGAAAAAAATGTAAATCTATTTAGTGGGGACAGCCGTAAAAACATTGAAGAAACTATTAACATAGAAGACATAAACACTACAGAACTAAACGATTTAATAGGAGATGATTTTGCAGAAAATTTAAGAGAAGAAATAGAATTAGTAACTGAAGTATATCCTCCTTTTAATCAAAAGGAGTATTTAAACGGAAATTTACAACCCGTATTCTTTGGATCTGCTTTAAATAACTTTGGAGTTAGAGAATTGCTAGATTGTTTTATTGAAATAGCTCCCACTCCAAAACCCAAAGAAAGTGATACGCGATTAGTAAAACCTAACGAAAAGGATTTTAGTGGTTTCGTGTTTAAAATACACGCTAATATGGATCCCAAACATAGAGACCGTTTAGCTTTTATTAAAATTGTTTCGGGTACTTTTAACAGAAACACTCCTTATTTACACGTTCGAAATAATAAGAAGATGAAATTTTCTAGTCCAAATGCTTTTTTTGCAGAACGTAAAGAAATTGTAGATGTTTCTTATCCAGGTGATATTGTAGGACTTCATGATACTGGAAATTTTAAAATTGGTGATACTCTTACTCAAGGAGAAATTATGCAATACAAAGGAATTCCTAGTTTTTCACCAGAACATTTTAAATATATTAATAATGCTGACCCTATGAAAAGCAAACAACTCGCAAAAGGGATAGACCAATTAATGGATGAAGGTGTAGCACAGCTATTTGTATTAGAATTAAACGGAAGAAAGGTAATAGGTACCGTTGGTGCTTTGCAATTTGAAGTTATTCAATACCGTTTAGAACATGAATATTCAGCAAAATGTTCCTACGAAAACTTAAATGTATATAAAGCCTGCTGGGTAGATATTGTAAATTCAGACAAAGAAGAACTTGCAGATTTTAAAAGAGTAAAATCTAGATTTTTAGCAAAAGACAAAAGAGGACAATTGGTATTCTTTGCAGATTCATCATTTACCTTACAAATGACACAATCTAAATATCCTAATGTCAAACTTCATTTTGTGAGTGAGTTTTAAAAAAGGTTTGAAATCAATGAATTCAAACCTTTTTAAAACATTAAGCCTCTCCTGTAGGACCAAAGTTTAATGGAATTGGAGGTTGTTCAAAATCTTTAATTTCTCCATGAGCGTTTTCAAAACGTCTTACATTATCTCCTAAAGCTTTTAATAGTCGTTTTGCATGTTGTGGTGTTAATACTATTCTAGACTTCACTTTACTCTTTGGTACACCGGGCATTATGGTAATAAAATCTATCACAAATTCAGATTGCGAATGGTTAATAATGGCCAAGTTACTATAAATTCCTTGCGCTACTTTTTCGTCTAGTTCTATATTAATTTGTCCTTTCTTATTTTTGTTTGAATCTGACATTTTCTTATTTTTTAATATTTCTACAAAGGTAGAAAAGGTTTCTGTATAATAAACAAAATCCCGATGAATATCGGGATTTTGTTTGATTATTTAGTCTTCGGCTCTTCTAAGACCAAGGTCATTGAGCTTTGTTGAAATGACTTTTAAAATTATTTAGATCCCGATTTCCATCGGGATAGTTCGATTATACTATTTCAATTCGCTAAAAAACTCTTGAAATAGTAATCTCACTAATTATAATTTACCTCTTGTTTTTCACGAGTCATTTCTTCTAATTCATCTTTAGAACCTACTATGATAGTTTCATATCTTCGCATTCCTGTTCCTGCTGGTATTCTTTTCCCAACAATAACATTCTCTTTTAATCCTTCTAAACTATCTACCTTACCATTAACTGCTGCCTCATTAAGTACTTTGGTTGTTTCCTGGAAGGAAGCAGCTGAAATAAATGATTTGGTTTGTAATGATGCTCTTGTAATACCTTGCAATATTGGAGTTGCTGTAGCTGAAACTGCATCTCTGGTTTCTACAAGTTGTTTATCATTTCTTCTTAGAATAGAATTTTCGTCACGCAATTCACGAGATGTAATTATCTGTCCTTCTTTTAAAGTTTCAGAATCTCCTGCATTTACTATTACTTTCATTCCGAATATTTTATCATTTTCTTCAATAAAATCGAATTTATGTACTAATTGATTTTCTAAGAACAATGTATCTCCTGGATCAACAATCTTAACTTTTCGCATCATTTGACGTACTACTACTTCAAAATGCTTATCGTTAATTTTTACACCTTGTAAACGATATACTTCTTGTACTTCATTTACTAAGTATTGTTGAACTGCCGAAGGGCCTTTAATATTTAAAATATCCAACGGAGTAATAGACCCATCTGAAAGTGGCATACCTGCACGTACAAAATCGTTTTCTTGTACTAATATTTGGTTGGATAATTTTACCAAATATTTTTTTACATCACCAAACTTAGTTTCAACAATAATCTCACGGTTACCACGCTTAATTTTTCCGAAAGATACCACACCATCTACCTCACTAACTACAGCTGGATTTGAAGGGTTACGGGCTTCGAACAACTCGGTAACACGAGGTAGACCTCCTGTAATATCACCAGCTTTAGACGATTTACGTGGAATTTTAACCAAGATATTTCCAATACTTACTTTGTCTCCATCGTTTACCATAAGGTGTGCACCTACTGGTAAGTTATAAGAACGTATTACTTCATCTTTTTTACCGACAATTAATAAGGTTGGTATTTTCTTTTTGTCTCTAGATTCAGAAATTACTTTTTCTTGGAAACCTGTTTGTTCATCAATTTCAACTTGATAGGTAACTCCTTGTTCCAGATTTTCATATTTAATTTTTCCAGAGAATTCAGAAATAATTACTCCATTAAATGGATCCCATTGACAAACTACATCTCCTTTTTTAAGTTTCGCTCCATCTTTAATAAATACATGCGAACCATAAGGAATATTATTTGTACTAAGGATAATTCCTGTTTTAGCATCCTTCAGTTTAATTTCGGAAGTTCTTGATATAACAATATCAACTTCGTTTCCTTCTTTATCGGTACTTTTTACAGTTTTAAGGTCTTCAATTTCAGCAATACCATCAAACTTAACAGTTAATTTATTTTCTTCAGAAATATTACCCGCAACCCCACCAACGTGGAAAGTACGAAGTGTTAACTGTGTTCCTGGTTCACCAATAGATTGTGCAGCAACAACTCCTACAGCTTCTCCCATTTGCACCATTTTGTTGGTAGCTAAATTTCTTCCGTAACAGGCAGCACAAATTCCTTTTTTAGCTTCACAAGTTAATGCAGAGCGAACTTCTACAGATTCTACTGGTGATTCTTCTATTTTAGCTGCTATTTCTTCATCTATATGTCCTCCAGATTCAACTAAAAGTTCTTGAGTTAAAGGATTATACACATCGTGTAAGGAAGTACGTCCTAAAATTCTTTCTTTCAAAGTTTCTACAACTTCTTCATTTTTCTTTAATGGAGCAACTTCAATTCCTCGTAATGTTCCACAATCTTCAATATTTACGATAACATCTTGCGAAACATCTACCAATCGACGAGTTAGGTATCCTGCATCTGCAGTTTTTAATGCAGTATCTGCAAGTCCTTTACGTGCACCGTGAGTAGAGATAAAATATTCAAGAATTGATAATCCTTCTTTAAAGTTTGAAAGAATTGGGTTTTCAATAATCTCTCCTCCTCCTGAAGTAGATTTTTTAGGTTTTGCCATTAATCCACGCATACCAGTTAACTGACGAATTTGTTCTTTAGAACCCCTTGCACCAGAGTCAAGCATCATAAATACAGAGTTGAAACCTTGTTTGTCTTCACGAATACGTTTCATTGATAATTCGGTTAATTCTGCATTGGTAGCAGTCCAAATATCAATTACTTGATTATACCGTTCGTTGTTGGTAATAAGACCCATATTATAGTTTCCTATTATTCCATCAACTTTTGCATTTGCTGTATCAATCATTCCTTGTTTTTCAGCAGGAATAATAATATCACCTAAACTAAAAGATAATCCACCTTCAAAAGCAAATTTGTATCCTAAAGTTTTAATAGCGTCTAAGAAATCTGCAGTAACAGGTACCGAAGTTGCTCTAAGTACATCACCAATAATATCTCTAAGGGTTTTCTTAGTTAATACTTTATTAATAAATCCAGCTTCTTCAGGAACGTGTTGATTAAATATTACTCTACCAACTGTTGTTGTAATGATTTGGTAAACTAATTCACCTTCTTCATTAAAATCTTTGGTTCTGATTTTAATTTCTGCGTTTAATTCAACTCTTTTTTCATTGTATGCGATAACAACTTCTTCAGCCGAATAAAAAGTAATTCCTTCTCCTTTAACTTTATAATCTTCTGTAGATTTTTTAAGCTTGGTCATATAATACAGCCCCAATACCATATCCTGTGATGGCACCACTACTGGCGAACCATTTGCTGGATTTAATATGTTATGAGAACCTAACATTAATAGTTGTGCTTCCAAAATTGCTTCGGGTCCAAGTGGCAAGTGTACTGCCATTTGATCTCCATCAAAATCCGCATTAAAAGCCGTACACGCTAATGGGTGTAACTGAATTGCTTTTCCTTCAATTAATTTTGGTTGAAATGCTTGAATACCTAAACGGTGAAGCGTAGGAGCACGGTTTAACAATACAGGATGTCCTTTTAAAACATTTTCTAAAATATCCCAAACTACAGGTTCTTTTTTGTCTATAATTTTCTTTGCAGATTTTACCGTTTTTACAATTCCTCTTTCTATTAATTTACGAATAATAAAAGGTTTGTAAAGTTCTGAAGCCATTCCTTTTGGAATTCCACATTCAGATAATTTTAACTCGGGTCCTACAACAATTACCGAACGAGCCGAATAATCTACACGTTTACCCAATAAGTTTTGACGGAAACGACCTTGTTTTCCTTTTAAAGAATCTGAAAGCGATTTTAAAGGGCGGTTAGAGTCTGTTTTTACTGCTGAAGATTTACGAGTATTATCAAATAAGGAATCTACAGACTCTTGAAGCATACGTTTCTCATTACGTAAAATTACTTCAGGAGCTTTAATTTCCATTAATCGTTTTAAACGATTGTTTCTAATAATTACTCTTCTATATAAATCGTTTAAATCTGAAGTTGCGAAACGACCTCCATCTAAAGGTACTAACGGACGTAATTCTGGTGGTATAATAGGTATCACCTTCATAATCATCCATTCGGGTTTATTTTCTCTTTGTTTGTTAGATTCACGAAGTGCTTCAACAACTTGAAGACGCTTTAAAGCCTCTGTTTTACGTTGTTTTGAAGTTTCGTTGTTTGCTTTGTGACGAAGTTCGAATGATAATTCGTCTAAATTAATACGACGTAATAAATCTATTAAACATTCAGCTCCCATTTTTGCGATGAATTTTTCAGGATCTTCATCGTCTAAATATTGATTTTCTTGTGGAAGTGATTCAAGAATATTTAAGTATTCTTCTTCGGTAAGGAAATCCATTTTTTGTACTGGTTCGCCTTCTTCGTTCATAGCGTTACCTGGTTGAATTACCACGTATCGTTCGTAATAAATAATCATATTTAACTTCTTGGAAGGCAATCCAAGAAGGTATCCTATTTTGTTTGGTAAACTACGGAAGTACCATATATGTGCTACAGGAACTACTAAGTTAATGTGTCCTACACGGTCACGACGTACTTTCTTTTCGGTTACTTCCACACCACAACGGTCACAAACAATTCCTTTATAACGGATTCTTTTGTATTTTCCACAGGCACATTCGTAATCTTTAATGGGCCCGAATATACGTTCACAGAAAAGCCCATCACGTTCTGGTTTGTGAGTACGGTAATTAATTGTTTCTGGTTTTAAGACTTCTCCTCTGGATTCTGCCAAAATTGCTTCTGGTGAAGAAAAACCAATTGAAATTTTATTAAATTTCTTTGCTACTATTTCTTTATTTCTTGCCATAATGCTATGTACTATGCTTTGTAAAATTAAGATTGAAGTTTTTAAGCTTCAATAGTCAAACGACTTTTAAGATTCCCGCCAAAGCGGGAATTATTAATCTTCTAATCTAATGTCTAGGCCCAATCCTTTTAATTCGTGCATTAACACGTTAAATGATTCTGGTAATCCAGGTTCTGGCATGGCTTCACCTTTTACGATTGCTTCGTATGTTTTAGCTCTACCAACAACATCATCAGATTTTACTGTCAATATTTCTCTAAGAGTACTAGATGCACCGTATGCTTCTAATGCCCATACTTCCATCTCACCAAAACGCTGACCACCAAATTGTGCTTTACCACCTAGAGGTTGTTGGGTTATTAATGAGTAGGGTCCAATGGAACGAGCGTGCATTTTATCGTCAATCATATGACCAAGTTTAATCATATATATAACTCCAACGGTTGCTTTTTGATCAAAACGTTCACCTGTTCCTCCGTCATATAAATAAGTATGCCCAAATTCTGGTACACCTGCTTTTTCGGTTAAAGCGGTAATTTCTTCAATGGTGGCACCATCAAAAATTGGTGTTGCATATTTTTGACCTAATTTTTGACCTGCCCATCCAAGAACCGTTTCATAAATCTGACCAATATTCATACGAGAAGGTACTCCTAATGGGTTAAGAACAATATCTACAGGTGTTCCGTCTTCTAAGAAAGGCATATCTTCTTGGCGTACAATACGTGCAACAATACCTTTATTACCGTGACGACCCGCCATTTTATCTCCTACTTTTAATTTACGTTTTTTAGCAACATAAACTTTGGCAAGTTTTAAGATTCCTGAAGGCAATTCATCTCCAACAGAGATAGCAAATTTCTCACGACGTAAGTTTCCTTGTAAATCGTTTTCTTTAATTTTATAGTTGTGCATTAAATCGTCCACCAATGCATTTGTCTCACTACTAGTAGTCCAAGTTCCTCCTGTTAAATGTGTATAGTCATCTATTTCATTTAACATTTTTAGTGTGAACTTTTTACCTTTTGGAAAAACAACTTCACCAAGGTCATTAATTACACCTTGAGCTGTTTTACCAGAAACAATAGTAAAAAGTTTTTCAATGAGAACATCACGAAGAGCATCGAATTTTTTATCAAATTGTTCTTCTAACAAAGCGATTTCTTCTTTGTTTTGGGCTCTTTTTCGTTTATCTTTAATGGAACGTGCAAATAGTTTTTTATTAATTACTACACCGTGTAATGATGGTGAAGCTTTTAAAGAAGCATCTTTTACATCTCCTGCTTTATCTCCAAAAATAGCACGAAGTAATTTTTCTTCAGGAGTTGGATCACTTTCTCCTTTTGGAGTAATTTTTCCTATTAGTATATCTCCGGGTTTTACTTCAGCACCAATACGAATCATTCCGTTTTCATCTAAGTCTTTTGTAGCCTCTTCAGAAACATTAGGAATATCATTTGTCAATTCTTCATTACCTAATTTGGTATCTCTAACTTGTAGTGAATATTCGTCTATATGAATGGATGTAAAGATATCGTCGCGAACTACTTTTTCAGAAATAACAATTGCATCCTCAAAGTTATACCCTTTCCAAGGCATAAAGGCTACTTTCATATTTCTACCTAAGGCTAATTCACCAGCTTCGGTAGCGTAACCTTGACAAAGCACTTGTCCTTTAGTTACTCGATCACCTTTTTTAACAATAGGTTTTAAATTAATTGAGGTGCTTTGATTGGTTTTTCTAAACTTTATAAGTTCGTAGGTTTTTGAATCTCCGTCAAAACTTACTAAGCGTTCTTCTTCTGAACGATCGTAAGAAACTGTAATTTTATTAGCATCTACATATTCAACTACACCATCTCCTTCAGCATTAATAAGCACACGAGAATCTGATGCTACTTGACGTTCTAAACCAGTTCCTACAATGGGAGCTTCTGCTCTCATTAAAGGTACAGCTTGACGCATCATATTAGATCCCATTAATGCACGGTTAGCATCATCGTGTTCCAAGAACGGAATTAAAGATGCTGATATCGATGAAATTTGGTTAGGTGCAACATCTGTATAATGAATTGATTTTGAATCTACCACAGGAAAATCTCCTTCCATACGAGCAATTACTCTGTCTGTTTGTATGGTTCCGTCCTCTGCAATATCAATATGTGCTTGTGCTATTAATTTTTCTTCTTCTTCTTCAGCTGAAAGGTAAACAGGTTCACTTTTTAAATCGATAACTCCATCTGTAACTTTACGGTATGGAGTTTCAAGGAATCCTAAATAATTAACTTTTGCATATACTGAAAGTGAAGAAATTAGTCCAATATTTGGTCCCTCAGGAGTTTCAATAGGACAAAGTCTTCCGTAGTGAGTAAAGTGAACATCACGAACCTCAAACCCTGCCCTTTCTCTTGAAAGTCCTCCAGGTCCTAAAGCCGATAATCTTCGTTTGTGGGTAATCTCTGCAATAGGATTGGTTTGATCCATAAACTGAGATAACTGATTGGTACCAAAGAAAGAGTTAATTACCGATGATAATGTTTTTGCATTAATTAAATCGATAGGTGTAAAAACTTCGTTATCACGAACGTTCATACGCTCTCTTATGGTACGAGCCATACGAGCTAAACCAACACCAAATTGAGAAGATAATTGTTCTCCAACGGTACGTACACGACGGTTAGATAAGTGATCGATATCATCAATCTCAGCTTTAGAGTTAATCAACTCTATTAAGAATTTTATGATGGTAATAATATCCTCTTTGGTAAGTACTAACTTATCCATAGGTATATCAAGACCTAATTTTTTATTCATTCTAAAACGCCCTACATTTCCTAAGTTGTAACGTTGGTCACTAAAGAATAATTTATTGATAATACCACGTGCTGTTTCTTCATCAGGCGGTTCGGCATTACGTAATTGTCTATAAATATGTTCTACCGCTTCTTTTTCTGAGTTGGTAGGATCTTTTTGAAGCGTATTATGAATAATAGCATAATCTGCTTGAAGGTTATCTTCTTTATGAAGTAGAATTGTTTTAGAACCTGACTCTAAAATTTCGTCGATATGTTCTTTTTCAAGAACGGTATCACGATCTAAAACTATTTCATTACGTTCTATTGAAACTACTTCTCCTGTATCTTCATCTACGAAATCCTCGTGCCAAGTTTTAAGAACACGAGCTGCTAATTTACGTCCTAAATATCTTTTAAGTCCTGTTTTTGTAGCTTTTACTTCTTCGGCAAGATCAAATATTTCAAGAATATCTTTATCTCTTTCAAAACCGATAGCACGGAAAAGTGTAGTTACAGGTAATTTTTTCTTTCTATCGATATAAGCGTACATTACTTGGTTTATATCGGTAGCAAATTCAATCCAAGAGCCTTTAAAAGGAATTACTCTGGCTGAATATAATTTGGTTCCATTTGCGTGGAAAGATTGTCCAAAAAATACACCAGGTGAACGGTGTAACTGTGATACAACAACACGTTCTGCTCCATTTACCACAAAGGTTCCGTTAGGAGTCATATAAGGAATTGTACCTAAATAAACGTCTTGAACTATGGTTTCAAAATCTTCGTGTTCAGGATCGGTACAATATAATTTAAGACGAGCTTTTAAAGGTACACTGTAGGTTAAACCACGTTCGATACATTCCTGAATGGAATATCTTGATGGGTCTACAAAATAATCTAAAAACTCTAATACAAATTGATTTCTGGTATCGGTAATTGGGAAATTTTCCATGAAGGTTTTATAAAGACCTTCGTTTTCTCTTTTATCGGATTTGGTTTCCAATTGAAAGAAATCTTGAAAAGATTTAATCTGAATATCCAAGAAATCTGGATATGCAGGTTTGTTCTTAACGGTGGAAAAATTCAATCTTTCAGTTTGCGTTGCTGACATCTATGGACGAATTTTAATTATAATAAAACAATGAACGCGTATAAATAAATTAAAAAAACTATTATATACGCAAAATGGTTTAGGTCTAATCCGTTAAAAGGAAAGACCTAAACCTTAAGGTTTGGTGCAGGTAAGCTTATTTAAGCTCAACCTCTGCTCCTGCTTCTTCTAACTGAGCTTTTAATGCTTCAGCTTCATCTTTAGCTACTCCTTCTTTAATTGGAGAAGGAACATTATCAACTAATCCTTTAGCATCTTTAAGTCCTAAACCTGTTAACTCTTTTACAAGTTTTACAACTGCTAATTTAGATCCTCCTGGAGCTGTTAAGATTACATCGAATTCTGATTTTTCTTCAGCGGCATCACCACCAGCAGCACCGCCACCAGCAGCTACAGCTACTGCAGCTGCAGCAGGCTCTATACCGTATTCTTCTTTTAATATTCCTGCTAATTCATTAACTTCTTTTACTGTTAAGTTAACTAATTGTTCCGCGAAATCTTTTAAATCTGCCATTTTCTATCGTTTTAATTAATTTAATTTTAAAATTTTTAATTTGTTTTAATGTTATATTTTTATCCTTCTTTTTCGGATAGGGTTTTAACAATACCTGCAATTGTACCACCACTAGATTTAAGTGCTGAAATAACATTCTTAGCAGGAGATTGTAATAATCCGATAATATCTCCAATAAGTTCGTCTTTCGACTTAATTGTAACTAGGGTATCTAATTGATCATCACCAACGTAAATTGCTTCTTCAATAAATGCTCCTTTAAGAACAGGCTTATCAGATTTTTTTCTAAAATTCTTAATTACCTTAGCGGGTGCATTACTTGTTTCTGAAAACATTAATGATGTATTTCCTTTAAGGACTTCTGGTAAATCACCAAAATCTTTATCGGAACTATCCATTGCTTTTTTAAGCAAGGTGTTTTTAACTACAGCTAACTTTACTCCTGCTTTATAGCAAGCTCTACGTAAGTTACTGGTATCTCCTGCATTAAGACCTGAAATATCTGCTAAATAAATAGTTTCGTTTTCAGCTAACTGTGCAGTAAGATTTTCTATTACTTGTGATTTTTCTTCTCTTGTCATAAGTTCTAAATTTTACTACTCAGTAAATCTTTTTGAATCAATCTCAATTCCAGGGCTCATCGTACTCGACATAAAAATGCTTTTTATATAAACTCCTTTTGCGGCTTGAGGTTTCAATTTTACAAGGGTTGTTAGTAATTCTTTTGCGTTTCCTTCAATTTTGTCTGCATCAAAAGATGCTTTTCCAATTGCAGCGTGTACAATACCAGTTTTTTCAACTTTAAAGTCTATTTTACCAGCTTTTACATCTGAAACTGCCTTAGCAACGTCCATTGTTACTGTACCTGTTTTGGGATTAGGCATTAATCCACGAGGTCCTAAAACTCGTCCTAATGGTCCTAATTTACCCATTACACTAGGCATAGTTACAATTACGTCAACATCTGTCCATCCTCCTTTAATTTTATTGAGGTACTCATCTAATCCAACAAAATCTGCTCCAGCTTCTTTTGCTTCCGCTTCTTTATCTGGAGTTACTAATGCTAGTACTTTAACATCTTTACCTGTCCCGTGTGGTAAGGTAACAACACCACGTACCATTTGATTAGCTTTTCGCGGATCTACATTAAGACGCACTGCTAAATCAACAGATGCATCAAAATTTGTGTTGGTGATTTCTTTTACTAAAGCAGATGCTTCGGCTAATGAATAGGCCTTATTAGGTTCTATTTTAGCGTGAGCTTCTTTTTGCTTTTTTGTTAATCTTGCCATTTTATAGATTCTTTTTTCGGATTAAGAAGGAGCATTTCCTCCTTTTACATTAATTCCCATTGATCTAGCTGTTCCTGCTACCATTTTCATTGCCGACTCAACATTAAAAGCGTTTAAATCGGGCATTTTATCTTCAGCAATTGCACGAACTTGATCCCAGGTAATTTTTGCTACTTTCTTTACGTGTGGCTCGCCAGAACCTTTTTTAATTTTGGCGGCTTCAAGAATCTGTACAGCAGCTGGAGGAGTTTTTATAACGAAGTCGAAAGACTTGTCTTTATAAACCGTAATCGCAACTGGTAATACTTTTCCTTGTTTATCTTGAGTTCTAGCATTAAACTGCTTACAGAACTCCATAATGTTCACACCGGCAGCACCTAAAGCGGGTCCAACTGGTGGTGATGGGTTAGCAGCTCCACCTCGAACTTGTAACTTTACTACTTTATCTACTTCTTTTGCCATGTTCTAATTTTTAAAATAATTTTGGTTTTTCTTTGGTGGAAGCCCAAGAACAACCTATTTATAGCGTGTAACAATTAAATTTTTTCTACTTGCATAAAGCTTAATTCTAATGGTGTTTTTCTTCCGAAGATTTTTACCATTACTTCAAGTTTACGTTTTTCTTCATTTATTTTCTCTACTGTACCGTTAAATCCATTAAAAGGACCATCAACCACCTTAACAGTTTCTCCAATAGTATAAGGTATATTTACGTTTTCATCTTGTACAGATAGTTCATCTACTTTTCCTAATAATCTATTTACTTCTGATTGTCTAAGTGGCACTGGATCTCCTCCTTTTACTTCACCAAGAAAACCAATAACTCCGTTTATAGATTTTATAATATGTGGTATTTCTCCAGTTAAATTGGCTTGTACCATAATATAACCAGGAATAAATACTCGTTCCTTGTTTATTTTTTTTCCATTTCGGATTTGAATAACCTTCTCTGTTGGTACTAGAATTTGTTCTATATCTTTTTGAAGTCCTAATCTCTTAATTTCAGACTCGATATATTCTTTTATCTTATTTTCCTTCCCACTAACAGAACGGACAACATACCACTTTTTTTCACTTTTAACTTCAGACATCTTTTATAATTAAGACTTAATCCATTCAAAGTATTTACTAATAACACCGCTAAACACAGTGTCTATTCCAAAAACAATTAAGGCCATTACCACAGAAAAAGTTGCAACTATTACTGTTAAACGTTGTGCTTCAGACCAAGGAGTCCAAGTAACATGATTTTTAAGCTCGTTATAGGATTCTTTAATGTAGTTTATCATTTTTAAATTGTTTTTATTACTATATTTAAAAATTACTTTATTTAAGTAACTTTTGTTTATTCACTAAGACAAAATTTCTTCAGAAACCAAATCGTCATAATGTTTTATAATTATTCAAAGTATAATCTTCAAATAATTTTTTTCAATATTTGCACGGGTTGAGAGACTCGAACTCACGACACCTGGTTTTGGAGACCAGTGCTCTACCAACTGAGCTAAACCCGTTTACTCGGGCATTTATAAACGCTACCCGCTTTATAAAAGTCAAGGCGTCCCAAAAATATCAGGACACCTTAAAAAACTTTTACTTGTATTGTTTAGTCTAAAATTTCGGTTACCTGACCTGCACCTACTGTTCTACCACCCTCACGGATTGCAAAACGAAGACCAACACTCATTGCAATTGGTTGAAGTAATTCAACTGTAATTGTTAAGTTATCACCAGGCATAACCATTTCAACTCCATCAGGAAGGTTAATTGTTCCAGTTACATCAGTTGTACGAACGTAAAACTGTGGACGATAATTATTGTGGAATGGAGTATGACGACCACCCTCTTCTTTCTTAAGAATATAAACCTCTGCTTTGAATTTAGCGTGTGGAGTTACAGAACCTTGTTTACAGATTACCATTCCTCTTCTAATATCTTCTTTAGCAATACCTCTTAATAAGATTCCTGCGTTATCTCCAGCCTCACCTCTATCTAGGATTTGACGGAACATTTCGATACCTGTAATAGTAGAAGTTAATTTCTCTGCTCCCATACCAATAATATCTACAGGATCTCCTGTGTTAGCGATACCAGTTTCAATACGACCAGTTGCAACAGTACCACGACCTGTAATTGAGAATACATCTTCAATAGGCATTAAGAAATCTTTATCAATCTCTCTTTGTGGCTCTTCAATCCAAGTATCTACAGCTTCCATTAACTCAAGTACTGTATCTACCCATTTTTGTTCACCGTTAAGTGCACCTAAGGCAGAACCAGCAATTACAGGACCATTATCTCCATCGTATTCATAGAAACTTAATAATTCTCTTACCTCCATCTCTACTAACTCAATTAATTCTTCGTCATCAACCATATCCACTTTATTCATGAACACTACAATACGAGGAATTCCTACTTGACGCCCTAAAAGGATGTGCTCACGTGTTTGTGGCATTGGACCATCTGTAGCCGCAACTACAAGAATAGCACCATCCATTTGTGCAGCACCAGTAACCATGTTCTTTACGTAATCCGCGTGACCTGGACAGTCAACGTGAGCGTAATGACGATTAGCTGTTGCATACTCTACGTGTGAAGAGTTAATTGTTATACCTCTTTCTTTTTCTTCAGGAGCATTATCAATTTGATCAAAAGATGTTGATTCTGAATGTCCTGCATCTGCTAACACTTTTGTGATTGCCGCAGTTAATGTTGTTTTACCGTGATCTACGTGTCCAATAGTACCAACATTTAAGTGTGGTTTCGACCGATCGTAAGTTTCTTTTGCCATTTTGTATTTATTTAATCTTAGTTATATATCAGTATTTATTATATACTTTCTAATTTTGAGCCAATGTTGGGATTTGAACCCAAGACCTCTTCCTTACCAAGGAAACGCTCTACCCCTGAGCTACACCGGCGTAAAGTGTTTATTTAACTTCTCCTATATATTAGGAAGAGATTCCTGTCTTCACAGGAATTTTTTTTTTAAAACACAAATAACATCATTTACTTCAAAACAATGCTATTTTGTGTTTAATAGAGCGGGAGACCAGGTTCGAACTGGCGACATTCAGCTTGGAAGGCTGACGCTCTACCAACTGAGCTACTCCCGCTTTTTTTTTAATCTGAATTTTATTCAGATAAAAACATTTCAATATTTTAGATATTTTAAAGGCTCCTCACATAAAAACTTATGTGGGGAGAGCAGGATTCGAACCTGCGAAGACATAGTCAGCAGATTTACAGTCTGCCCTCGTTGGCCGCTTGAGTATCTCCCCTTAAATCAAACATCTATTTTAAAGAACTTTTTCAAAACAAAACACCTTATCTAAAATTAATGCTTTTACTGTTTTAAATTTCAACTTTTTAAAGAGCCGATGGAGGGACTCGAACCCACGACCTGCTGATTACAAATCAGCTGCTCTAGCCAGCTGAGCTACATCGGCTTTCGGCTTGCTTCTTAGCATAAAAAAGCCCGCTTTTCTAACGGACTGCAAATGTATATAAAATATCTTTTCTACAAAACTTTTTTCAAAAAATATTCTTAAGAAATTTCTCTTTGTTTTCACACACTTCTATTAACCTTTCTTAATAAGGCTTTTACACTATTAAAAATTCCTTCATTTAATTGATTTTTCTTTTTATACAATGTTTTTTTATCGTTAAATTATTTAGGTTATCCAAAGTTTTATGTTTTTGATATAGAAATATTATTATTATTCAAAAACAAATATAAAACAACAACATTTTTGTAAGTTATTTCTTGATTTTAATTTCTAAACTACATTATAGTATAAATTACTTTTTGCTTTTAAATACTACTCTCTTTCAAGTCATTACTTTGGCTGTTTAATTAAAGTACTTATTTAAAGTTTCTTGGATGAGAATTTCTATATACTTGTTTTAGTTTTGCAATGCTATTTTTTGTATAAATTTGTGTAGATGCTAAACTTGAATGCCCTAATAATTCTTTTACTGCTTTTATATCTGCTCCTTCATTTAATAAATGTGTTGCAAAAGAATGTCGTAATATATGTGGGCTTTTTTTTACTTTCTCCGAAGCTAACCCAAAATACGAATTCACCACTCTATATATTAAGGTCTCGTATACTTTAACCCCTTTTGCAGTTAAAAACAGGTAATCTTTATCTTTAACCGCTGGTAATGAACCTCTTAAATCTACATATTTTTTTATAGTTTCAATAACCGAAGGCAACAAAGGTAGTATTCTTTCTTTTTTTCTTTTTCCCAGTACTTTTAATGTCTTTTGAAAAAGCAAAACATCTTTCAATTTTAAATTTACCATTTCTCCTCTACGCATTCCTGTTGAATAAAACAACTCAACAATCAGCTTGTTTCTTACCCCTTTAAAATCTTCTTCATTTTCTAATAAATGAATAACTTCGTTAATTTCCGTTTCAGAAAAAGGAATTTGTATTTTTTTTGAAGTCTTTAATACTTTATGTTTTACCAAAGGGTTCTTTTTTATTTCACCTATTTTTAACAGAAATTTATAGTATGTACTAAGTGAAGAAATTTTTCTATTAATACTTTTATTTGAAATGCCTGAATCTACCAAACTAACTATCCAACTTCTTATAATGGAATAATTAACGGAAGTAATTTCAGAATACCCAAACTCTTTTGAAGCAAAATCATAAAAACACTCTAAATCTCTTTTGTATGCTTTTATGGTATGTTGAGAATAGTTTCTCTCAAACTTTAAGTAATCTATAAATGAAGTAAAGGGCATAAAAAAATCCGTTGAAAAGTAAAATTACTAATTTCAACGGACTTATAAGGTTTTAAGCATCTAAAATAATTTTAGAAATTTCTGCACTCGCATAAAAACTAAATTTCTTCTTGATCTCTAAGATGCTGAATGTATTGAGCTTTCTGAATTTGCTTTCTTCTTTTTACGGAAGGCTTTGTGAATTGTTTTCTTTCGCGCAACTGATTTTTTGTTCCTGTACGATCAAACTTTCGCTTAAAACGCTTCAGTGCTCTATCGATATTTTCTCCTTCTTTAATTGGTATTATTAACATAGTCTCTTAACCTCCTCTCTTTTGGGACGGCAAATATAAAAATAATTTTGAATTAAAAATTCAGAAAACAGAATTATTTTTACTGTTTAAATAAGGTTGCCCGTTTTGTAAGATCTTGAATTAACTTATCTTCTTCTTCACTTTCTAACAATACATTATAATTTTTCCAGAATTGTTTATTATAGGGTCTTGATGAAAATATATCATCCGACCAATCTTTTTGTAAAGATTGACTTATAATTTCAGGGTCTTCAATTATTTCGGTAAACAAAATTTCTTGTATGGTATAATAATATTGCTCTTCCTTTTCTGAAATTAACGTTTTTTCATCGGTTTTTTTATCTGAGGAACGGTCTCCAATTTTTACTAATTTAGGAGTTTCATAATAAATATAATTTGGGTACATTTTATCATTATACTCCATAAAAGTAATAATAAGTTTGTGATTTATTTTTGAGTTAAACAACGATTTGCTTCTTCGTTTTTGTGCTTCTGAAGCTGCAACCAATTCGTATTCAATTTTCTTAAATGCATAATTATCCCAATATATATACATCCATCCTTGGGCATGATATCCTTCATTATAAATTCCTTTTGTGTTTAAACCAACATAATCTTTTCCTTCTGAAATTTTTATTTTATACAATTTTCTTCCGTCGTCCACTAATACGGTATCTAATGTAAACTGGTGTTTGTCTAGTATTTTGCTTCCCAAAAGAGCTTGATTTTGATTGGCATTTCTAACCAAATTTATTCTTCCTTTAAATAGGTTTTCCAATCCATTAATTCGCTCATCATTCCATTTAATTGCTTTTATTAAGGAGGAAGTTTTTATGGTATCTCTAAGAATGTTTTTGGATTTAATATTAAAGTTTTTAGTATTGTATTTTAAATAAGAATAATAAGCAAAAATACTATCAACATCACGTAAATCATAACTTTTCCTAACTTCATCTACATTTATTTTCAGATTATCTTCTGCTCCCGAAGCATAGCTTGAGTCGTATAAAGTAATGGCACTTTCTATAAGCCATTTGTACTGTTTGTTGTTGCGTTCTTTATGACGAACAAACCCTTTTTGCAAATAGGGTTCATTGGGCATATTCTCTTCTAACTCTTCAATTGCACGTTTTACAATATCGTTACCTGTGGTTGGTCGAGGATTTGCTACAAGAATAACTTCATCTAAGGAAGCAACATCTTCATCTAGAAAAACTTCTATATTATTATCAAATTCACCAACTACAGTTTTTACACTTTTATAACCAATGGATGATATAACTAATGTATCGTTTATGTATTTTTTTGGAACAATTAAAACAAATTTACCATCGGTATTACTTATGGTACCAATTGTAGTATTTTTTACGTAAATACTAGCGTTTTCAATAGGCATATAGGTCATAAAATCCGAAATTTTATTTTTTATTTCAATCTCAGATTGACTCCAAACACTTGTACCTATAAACAGAATAAATATGCCTAATATTTGTTTTTTAAAAATATGCTTCATTATTAAAATATTAAGTGGCTGGTTTATAATCTTTGCCATCAATAACCATTTTTGCAATAATTTCTTTTAAAATTTCTGAAGTTCCTCCTCCAATAGGCCCTAACCTACTATCTCTCAACATACGAGCTAAAGGATAATCTTCCATATAACCATAACCACCCAATAACTGAAGGCATTGATAAATTACCTCGTCTGCCATTTTGGTTGCCGTTAATTTTGCCATCGTTGCTTCTTTTACCACATATTCGCCGTCGTTTAATCTTTTAACAGTATTGTAATTAAAAACTTTACAAACTTCAATATCACTTGCCATTTGTGCTACATTATGACGTAAGGCTTGAAAGGTTGAAATACTTTTTCCAAAAGCTTCTCTCTCCTTCATATATTGTATGGTATATTCTAAAGCAAATTCTGCTCTTGCGTGTGCATTTACTGCCATTACCAATCTTTCTAATGCAAAATGTTGCATGATATATGGGAAACCCATATTTTCTTCTCCCATTAAATTGGAAG
>JALWUJ010000077.1 GCA_027080135.1 Flavobacteriaceae bacterium
CACAAGGAGGTTATGAACATAGCAATGAACTTTATTCTTGCTAAATTTAATTTTCCCCGGTAACGGGAGTCTAAAACTGAAACTAATTCACTAATTTTAGGGCTGATATTGGTTTTCTTCATTGGAAAAATAAGTGGTTTTATTCTTCTAATATACTGAAAACCAATGTTTTAACCAAATTACTTAACACTTATTTTCCTGATAGTCAGGGGAGTAGATTTTTTGTCATGTACTAAAGTAATTTATATAAATACATCAACATATTATAAATAAACTTATTTTACTCAATTTATACCATTTTAATGTTTAAATGGTATTATTCATATTTTAAATAATTAAAAGCAAGACGTAAAAGTTCGCAAAAGCTATATGCTTTCCTACTTTATTTGATTTTTAAAAGCTACCAGATGTAGTTCAAACAAAAAAACGAGTCGTTCGTAACAAAAAGTTACACCACTTCAAAATAAATTTGTTTATACCTGAGTTTTAGAATATCTTTGGTTGAAAATCAATATACTTATGAAAAGGAAAATTATAACACTCACTTTGTTAGGACTATTCATATTGGGAATGAGTTCATGTGGTACTTCTCGCTCTACAGCAAAAGGACACGGAGGACATTGCCCCGCTTATGGTAACTAAAGTTACTTTATGTATTTTAAGAATAAATTCGCAGTAATAAAAATTCAATATTCTGATTAAAGCTATTATCTTTGCCCCCAAATAACAAACAAGCAATAAAATGGCAATAAAAATAACTGACGAATGTATCAATTGTGGAGCATGTGAACCGGAATGTCCAAATAATGCTATTTACGAAGGTGGTGCTGAATGGAAATTCTCGGATGGTACAACATTAAAAGGAAAAGTTACCGGAATCAATACGGGGATAACCGTTGACGCTGACGAGGAGAACGAACCAATCGATATGGATATATACTACATTGTACCGGATAAATGTACAGAATGTGTAGGATTTCACGATGAACCTCAATGTGCGGCAGTTTGCCCCGTTGACTGCTGTGTAGATGATGAAAACTATAGAGAACCGGAAGAAGAACTACTCAAAAAGAAAGATTTATTGCATTTAGGAGAATAGATATAAACACTCCATAAGTGTAACCTCTATTAAAAAACACCGTAACAGAAGCGACTTTACGGTGTTTTTTTTGGCTTATATTTTGCTCTTTCGTACCATTTTAATATTGAAAAGAGTCGAAAGAAAGTGAGTTTTAGCTTTCTTAGACAATGAATATTTACTTCTTACTATTTATGAAATTACTGACAACATTTATTTTTTCCGGTATCATTCTCTATATTTCTGCACAAAATATTGCTACGGACATTCAATTTGCCGAAGACTCTTTGATTCATCTTTTGCAAATAGCCAGAAATCAACCGGATGAACACAGTAAAAAAATAGCTAATAAGGATTTTAAAAACACACTGAAATTCGTCTTAACACGAAATACAAAAGCACCGGACTATCCATTTGAAAAACTAAAGAAAAAAATGGCTATACTTGATTCGCCTGATGGTGTTTTTAGAATCTATAATTGGAATATTGAACTCAATAAATACGGAGAACACCAATACTATTGTATTGTGTCAAAAAATGATAAAAAAAGAGATAAAAGGTATTTAATTGATTGTGTAGATAAATCCAAATATGCCCGAACACCTGAATATACACAATTTACTGAAAAAAAATGGTATGGTGCTCTATACTACGATATCATTCCGGTTAAACGAGGTACTCGTACTATTTATACGCTGTTGGCATGGGACGGAAACGATATGTCTTCTAACAAAAAGATTATAGAAACAATGAAATTCAGTGGTAATACGAAACTAAAATTTGGTGACCCTATATTTAAAATGGACGACGACAAAATAAAAAGAAGAGTTATCTTTCAATATAAAAAGGATACATATATGTCCTTAAAACACAAAACAATAAAAAAACAGGAGTATATTATTTTTGATCACCTTTCCCCTACCTCCCCTGAATTGGAAGGTATTAAAGACTGGTACGTTACCGACCTTAGTTTTGATGCTTTTGTTTGGGATAAAAACAAATGGGTTTACCAAAAAGACGTAGATATGCGTTTAGATAAAAAGTTCAAAACTAAATATAATAATCCTTTGGAGAAATAAATATACTTGAACAAACTCTACTCAAATTTCACAATAAAGGCATCTTTAAAGTTGGTATTTTGTTTAATTTCTTTTAATAGCTTTCTTGCCTCTTTCTTATCTTTATAAGAACCCACATAATATTTGTAGTTAAAAGGAGATTTGGCATTGGTAACCTTCATTTCTTCTATTGGTTTTCCTATCTTCTTAAAATCGGGATTTTTAAGTGAAACAGGACCTGTAGAAGCCATAATTTGGATTTTATAAACCGGTCTTTCTTCTTCGGCATCTTTATTTTCTCCCGGATTTCTCATTTCTATTCCATGTTTCTTTTTTACATAATCTCTAAAAGCTCTAAAAATTGCCGAAGCAATTAAATCTTGTCCTCTTTCTGAATTTAGATATGCCTCCTCTTTTTTGTTGGTCATAAATCCGGTTTCAACCAGTACAGCCGGCATTTTACTGTCTTTTAACACCAAAATATTATACATTCTATCGGTTTTCAACTTTAAGCCTCTACTGTTTCTACCTGCTCGATTTTTAAACTGTTTTTCTATTTCCAGTGCCAACTCCCTGCTGGTTACACTTTTGATGTTATGAACATGTGTTTCTGTTCCGTAAACATCCGGATTTTCCGAAGCGTTACAATGAATCGAAATAAAATAATCTGCCTTTAACTTGTTAGCCTTGGCTACCCGCTCTTCCAACGGAATAAAGACATCGGTTGTTCTCGTATAAACGACTTTTACGTGATGTCCCAGGTATTTATCAATATAAGCACCTAACTTTTTTGCCATTATCAGGTTCAATTCTTTTTCTTTTTTTAATCCTTTGGTGGCATTCAAATTACCGGGGTCTTTACCTCCATGACCGGCATCTATGACCACAATAATTTTGTTATCTTTTTCTGTCTGTCCATAATGAACCACACTAAAAGCTATAAAAATGAATAATAATAATTGACGAAAATTTATCATTGAATGGATTTAATATTTTTGGTTATAAAAAGTAATCGTTTGCTCCAATAAACATTGGTTGTAATTTCTGTTTCCATAATTCCCCGACTGGTAGAAGCATGAACCATATACACTTTATCTCCTTCTATTTTACTGATAATTCCAACATGATTGACTGAATTTTTATTTTTACCAAAAAAAACCAAATCTCCAATTTCAGCATTTTTTAGTTTATCTCGTTTGGCATATACAGCCTGTTCCCCTGAAGTTCTAGGTAAAGTTAGATTGTTTTTAGCATAAACATATTGTGTAAATCCGGAACAATCAAATCCCTTTGGTGTTGTACCTCCGAATTTATAAGGTTTCCCTATTAGCTTTTTTGCTTCCTTTATAATATGCTTTTGTATTTTTTTGGTAGAATGTACTTCGGTGGTATTATCATTGGAAAATTCTTCCTGTTCTTCTATTTTTCCTTCAGCCGGGGTTTCTTCTTGAACTGCTTCCGTTATTTGTTCGTAGCTATGCGTGTTGCCAAAAAGACTAATATAAGTTTGATAAATTTCTTTAGCTTTTTCTACGTTCTTTTTTTCTTGTAAACTTTTGATTTCATTTATCATAGCCAATTTCATATCATAAATATAATCGGCATACATGATGCTATATTCACCTATTGTGTCTTTGGCTTTAAATGTTCTAAATTCTTGTATTGCTTTTTCCTTAGAAAACTTTTTTTTATCCTTAGCTAATTGATATTCTGATAAAGCTTGAAATAATAGTACAGGAGTACTTTTTTTGTATTCTACTTTCTTTCGTTGCAGTTTTTTACTTTTTCGATAGACATTAATATAATGCCCTTGATCGTAGAGCATTTCTAATTTATCGATTTTTTTATCCTGAGCATAATAGCTACCCGAAAAAACGCCCCATAAAATCAACCAATATTTTGCTCCGAATTTCATATTAACCAACTGTAAATTATCCACAAATTAAGGGATTATCTCTATTCGTTTTTTATATGAAATAAAAAGTATGCCAACAATGTATTGTTTATATTGAATTTTGTCAGCAGGTACAAGTCTTTACGTTCATTATTCGGGTATATAAAAGAACTTGATGGAAATTTAAAGCGAAATACTACTACACCTCTTGATTTTCTTGCTGTTTCTTTGCTTTTTTACTTCCTTCGTATAGAGGTAAATAAACTAATTTACTTTCCAATTGAGCGTTAAACAAAGTTATTTTCTTTTTAGCTGAAAGACCAAGACGTTTGAGAGCTTGCATATTTGATGAAATAATCCAAGCATCGTATCCTACCCATTTATGTTTTAATGTATTACCGATAAATTCATAAAACATTTCGATATTATTGGTTTTAATTCGTACTTCATAAGGTGGGTTGGTTACCAAAATACCTTTATCCGTTGGTTTGGAACTCTTAAAGAAGTCTTTCATTTCAAATTGAATTGTTCCTTTTAAAGCGGGGATTGATTCGGCGTTCATTTCTGCAATACGGACGGTTTGTCTAGATTTATCAAAACCAAAGATGGGAACATCGTTTTCTTCTATGCAATACTCAGCTTCTTTGTATATAGCATTCCAAATATCCTCTCTATAATCTAACCAATTCATAAAACCAAATTCTTTTCGGTTTATAGATGGTGCTATGTTTCTAGCTTTCATTGCTGCTTCTATTACAAAAGTACCGGAACCGCACATTGGATCAACAAAAGGTGTTTTTGCATCCCAGCCTGTAAGTGCGATGATTCCTGCTGCCAAAACCTCATTAATAGGAGCTGCTCCACCATAGGTACGATAACCTCTTTTGAATAGAGAATCTCCTGAACTGTTTAATAAAACAGAACATTTATTTTCTGAAATACGCAACATTATCTTTACATCGGGATTTTCTGTATTGACGTTGGGTCTTCTTCCTTTTTTTTCTCTTAATTGATCGACTATTGCATCTTTTACTTTTAATGCCGCGTAATGAGAATGATTAAAATACGATGAATGAACTATGGGTACTATTGAAAATGTTTTTTCAGACGTGATGTAATTACTCCAATTGATACGCTGTATCTTGTCGTATAATTCTTCTTCATTATTTGCCGTAAATTTGGATAGCGGAAGTAATACATCGATGGCTGTTCTTAACCATAAATTACTAGCATATAATAGTCGCATATCTCCTTTGTATTCAACAGCACGATTAAAAATTTCAACATCTTCTCCTCCTAATTCTTTAATCTCTTTTGCTAATACTTCTTCTAATCCTACTAAGGTTCTTGCTACTATTTTCATTCTCTTATTTTATTTTTACAATTTTTTCACAAAGTAACGACTTTTTATATCGAATTTATCCTAATTAGAATAATATTCTATAAACT
>JALWUJ010000078.1 GCA_027080135.1 Flavobacteriaceae bacterium
CTTTACCAAAAAGGTGCAAGGAATTTCTTTGGGCGGAACCATACATCATCAATCGGGAGCAAAAACCAATGTTTATGCTGCAGGAGCTTTGGTACGAGGCGTATTTTCTAGTAGTGAATTTGTTGGACAAGAAGGTAACCAAGGACCTTACAAACTGGTTGGTCCTAATGGAGAGCTTTATATTTTAGTAGTTTCTGGAAGTGAAAGAGTTTATGTAAACGGTCTTCTATTAACTCGTGGTGTGAACGAAGATTATGTGATTGATTATAATGCAGGTGAAATAAAATTTAACTCAACTTATCCCATTACCGCCAATATGCGAATTCGAGTAGAATATCAATTTACTGATAGAAATTACACTCGTTTTATTGGCTTTGGTGGTGGAAATTATGCAAGTGATAAATTAGATTTAGGAGTGTATGTTTATTCTGAAAGTGATGCTAAAAACCAACCCCTTCAGCAAAATTTATCCGAAGAACAAGTAGCTATTCTTAAAAATGCTGGAGACGATACTTCTTTAATGACTGCACCTTCGGCTGTACCAGATACGTATTCTGAAAATAAAATATTATACAAAAAAGAAGTCATTGAAGGAGTTGAAGCCTTTGTTTTTTCCAATAATCCTGAAGATGAATTATTTAATGTTCGGTTTACATTGTTAGGTGAAGGTTTGGGTAATTATATTTTAAGCAATGTTAATGCCATCGACAAAGTTTTTGAATATGTTCCACCACAAGCAGGAGTTTTACAAGGTAATTATGAACCAATTATTCAATTAGTCGCTCCTACAAAAATTCAGGTGGGAGGTATTAATGGAGCTTTTCATCCTACAGAAAAAACGAATATTTCGTTTGAAGTGGCTGGGAGTAACAACGACCTCAATCTATTTTCAAACATAGATAATGATAATAATGATGGTTTTGCAATTAAAGTTGGTGCCAAACAATCTATTTTAAAAACAAATGGAAATAGGAATTTAGAAGCAATCGCATCAATAGATTATATAAATAAAGATTTTAGAACTATTGAACGTTTATACAACGTTGAATTTAATAGAGATTGGAATTTTACATCCACCACTTCCCATTTAGGAAATCAATTATATACCATTGGAGGTTTGCAATATTCCGATAGTATATGGGGGAATTTTAGATATGAATTTCAGACTAGAAACCTTTCAGAAATAAATGATACGTTAGATTATAATGGGAATAGACATGTTTTTGGTGCTCAATTACATCGTGGAAAATTTAAACTTTATACCAACGGAAGTTTTTTACAAAGTGAAGCTACCGAAGCAGATTCTAAATTTTCGAGAATGAATAATGTGGCAACTTATTCGTTTAAAAAAGCATGGCTTGGTGGAAAGTACAGTTTTGAGAATAATAAAGTTCGGGTACTTGCAAACGATAGTCTAACACCCATAAGTCAAAAATTTTATGCTTATGAAGCCTTTACCGGAATTGGAGATAGCACCAAAATTTTTGTGGAAATTGGTTATCGTTATCGCGTAAACGATAGTATTAGAAATCAAACTTTAAAAGAAGTTTCTTCCTCCAATGATTATTATTTAAAATCTAGAATTATCAACACTTCCACATCTCAATTATCTGTATTTGCTAATTATAGATTGTTAAAGGGGACAGATTCTTCAGATGTAGAAGAAAAATCAGTAAACTCAAGATTGTTGTATAATCAGTCTTTTTTAAGAAATGCCATACGGTTACATACAGCTATCGAAACCAATAACGGAGTTTTGCCACAACAAGAATTCACCTATGTTCAAGTAGCTCCTGGTGAAGGAATTTATACTTGGAATGATTATAATAACAACGGAATTCAAGAATTGGAGGAGTTTGAAGTTGCTCAATTTCAAGATGAAGCGGAGTATGTAAGAATACTGCTTCCCAACCAGATTTTTGTGAAAATAAGTCAGACTAAATTTAGTCAAACTATTACATTAAATCCACAACAATGGTCTAACAAGAAAGGTTTTAGAAAAACACTTTCTCATTTTTACAATCAAACGTCATTTTTAATGGACAAAAAAATAAAAAGAGATGTTAATATTGTAATCCCCAATCCTTTCATAAATGGAGGTGAAAATGAATTGGCTTCGGTAAGTAATTTCAGAAATGCTTTGTTTTTTAATCGAGGGAAGCAAAAATACACTACTTCTTATACCTTTTTATCTTCTACTAACAGAAATTTTTTAACTATTGGCTTGGTAGAAGTAAAACTAAAGAGTCACCAAATTAATTTTAATCATAAAATTTGGACCAATTGGTTACTAAATTTAAGAGGTGCTTTGGGTGAAAATAAAAGTCTCACCGAAAATTTTGAAAACAGAAATTACACTTTAGAAACTTCAGAAATTAACCCAAAGATTTCCTACCTTTTAAACAATCAAACTCGATTTGATGTGTTTTACCAATTTCTTCAAAAAGAAAACCAAATAGGAAGTTTGGAGCAATTAGATCAACAAAAAATTGGCGTTTCTTTTGCGTATTCCAATGCTCAAAAAATATCGTTAAACGGGGAGTTTAATTATATAGACAATGCTTTTAATGGTAATGCTTTTTCTCCTGTTGCTTATCAAATTTTAGAAGGGTTACAACCTGGAGTTAATTTAACTTGGCGTTTTTTACTTCAGAAAAAGATTACTAAATTTTTGGACTTAAATATTTCTTATTTGGGAAGAAAAAGCGAAACTTCAAAGACAATTCATACGGGAAGTATGCAGTTAAGGGCTTACTTTTAAAGTATAAAAAAAGAGCGGACAATGTCCACTCTTTTTTAATTATATTTATTAATTCAATTATTTTACAATAATCTTTGCGGTTTTAAAGCTATTGGTATTTGTATCTCCCATTTTAATAAAATAAACTCCAGCATCTGCATAAGACATATCTAATTGATATCTATAGCTATCGCCTTCTTTTTCTATGTTATTAAATGCAAGTGTTTGACCTAAAATATTGTAAATAGCTATGGAAGCAACCCCATCGAAAGTTGTTTTCATAGTAATATCAAATTGGTTATTTGGTAAAGTTACCACGGTAAATTCTGATTGAGTAATTGAAGGATCTTCTACACCTAAAACACCCATATTTGCAGAATAATCTTCTGTTTCTCCATACTGACTTGCTTCACAAGCATCATCTGGAACAGGAGTTTGCCAAGCAGATTTTATTCTCATTCTGTGCTGTAAACCTGAAGCTACACTTCCAGGAACTGTAAGCGTTGCTGTTTCTGTAAAAGTACCTGCACCTTGACCTGGAGCAATTACAAAGTTAGGAACAACTGTTTCATCATTTGTAAATATTCCATCATCATTAAAATCTATCCAAGCTCTTACGTTTTGATCTCCATAACCAGTTGTAACGGTTAGGTCATAAGTATTACCTGGTGCTAATGTTGCAGCTAAGTTGGTAAAATCTGCATAGCCTTCACAACCAGAATCGTTGTTAATTTCCTCAATAGTAACGTTGGAAAATCCATCACCAAATGAACAGTCTTCTACTGGTTCGCAGTAAAGTGTACCGTTAAATACTGTTTTGGTTGCTTCATCATTATTAGGGTTTGTATCTCCTGCTAAATTTGTTCTTGAAACAATTGTGTGGTTTCCTGGTGCTGATAAATCTGCTTGAGCACTAAATGTATATGATACAGATGTACCTGCAGTTATAGTTCCTGAATAATTTTCAACAACTGCACCACCACCATCTATAGTATATTGTACTTCAGGGTTAGTAATATCATTATTACCAAAGTTTCTTATTGAAATAACAATATCTTCATTTGCTGTTAATGCACCGTCATTTGGACTTGTAATAGCAGTAACACCAATATCGTCTGGTCCTGGAGGGATTAATGAAAATACTCCAACAACTCCTTTTCTAGCACCATTAAAATATTCATCTATAAACCAAAAAGTTGAATCATCAGAAGGGTCAATATCAATTTTACTATAATCTCCATAACGAGTACCAGGAATGTTTCCTGTACCAGCTGCTATTAATTCTTCTACAGCTGTCATAGTTCCTAATGGATCTCCATCAAAACGTCCAGTATAATAAGAACTAATTCTAAAATTTGTAGGGTTTGGAGTTGAAGGACCTGCCATAGAAGTATATCCCATTCCAATGTTACCTGCATTATCCATAATCATACTTGCATGCCAAGCATGTCTTCCGTCGGGTGCAGTATAAGTTCCTTCTTGGTAAACTGACCAAGGTTGGTTATCGCCAGATTGACGCAATTCGTACCAACGAACACCTGCTAATTCTCCAGAAGAAGCATCAGTATCTACAACAAAATTAAATACCGCTGAATTATGACCGCCAAATTTTCTAAATTGAGCTTGGTTCATAATAGTTGCTTGTAATGCATCTACAGAAGTTCCTCCTCCTGGTTGAGCCAAATTAGAAAAGCTACCACCATCAAAAACTGAAATAAATGGTGTAGCTGGTAATTGAGTAGCAGCAGACATTACACCTGTTCCTGCACCCCAGTCCATATCTAATGTCCAAAGTTTAATATGGTCAGTAGCAACACCACCCCAAGCATCATCCTGTAAATATACGAATGTAGCTCCTCCTGCAGCTGGCATATTATCATCACTAACATTTAAAGCTTGTGGGCTATAAAAACCACTTGTTACAATTCCAGGTAAAGGAAATCCAATAATTTGAGCTGCGTTTCCAGCTAACATTTGATCTCTTTCCATAGCCCAAACTTTATTACCTCCACCTGTATTTTCAGTCATGTAATAACCATCACTCCATACAGAAAGTTTTTGATAATCGTTTACGGCTCCTATATTATAATTATTCCAACCATCATTAATTGGGTCTGGACCATCAGATACAGCTATTTGAGCTCCACTTCCTAAAAATGAAAGTACCCATCTGTCTGCAGCACTATCATATGAAGCAGTTAAATCACAACATCCACTATTTGGAAAAAAAGTTGGATTAGGTGAAACAGGGCCAAATAATACATTTCCAGATTTATCATAAATAACAACTGCTGTATTATAAACTACTATTACATGGTTAGGTCCGACTGCCATTGTTGGATCCGTAGGTTGGCTACTAGAAGTATAAGCATCAAATACTAATGTTGGAGCTTTTACTCTTATAGATTGCTCAGCTTCGTTTCTATTTCTAACATAATAATCGTCTTGAGTTTGACGATCTTTTCCAATAATAACTTTATTTCCTAAGGCTCTTTTATCTTGAGCTTCTTTAGCAACATCTATAAACTCAGGAAGTTCATTTATTCTTGAAGCAATAGAAGGAGTGTGCGTTGGAGTTATTAAATAAGATTCAGATGGCCCTGTGGGCTCATTAGGGATCGACTTTTGAGCGTTTGCTGTATATGAAAATACCGCTAAAAGCAACAATAAAAAATAATTTTTTAATTTCATTTAATTTGAGTTTAGGTTAACAATTTTTTTATGGTTTTCAAAAATACTATCTATTCTTAAATAAACAAGGGATTTTTATAATAAAATCATTTAAATTAAGTGTTTAAGTAACATTATTTGTAATTTTGTAACTTAAAATTTACATTTTTACCAATATGAATCTTTATAAATCTTTTATTACTTCGTTTTTATTAGTATTAATTTCTTGTAATACAACCACAAAAACTATTGAATCAACCAAAGAAAAAAACCAAAAAATGGAAGAAAAAAACATGATTACTGAAGGGTTTGTGGCTGGTGAAATCTCTTTTTCTAAAGTAGAAGGAGACTGTCCCATTACCATAAAAATAGAAGGAGACAATGGAACTTATTATTACGATCCTATTAATCTTACTGAAGAATATAAAAAAGAGGGAGAAAAAATATGGTTTAAATTTGCTGGTTTAAGAAGAATGAATCGTTGTGTTAAAGCTTCTCCTATTAACATTACAGAGATTACTAAAAGAAATTAATTTTCATAAAAAAAGTCCTAAATTTAAATATTTAGGACTTTAATTTAAATATTTAGGACTTTTTTTGAATACTGATTTTTAATTTTCTTGAGTTTAACTCAACCATTCTTTATAAGAAATTGAATTTTTAATTTTATCTGATATTTCAGAAATTGAAATACGTTCTTGTTTCATGGTATCTCTATAACGTATAGTTACCGTTTGGTCATCTTTTGTTTGATGATCTACGGTGATACAAAAAGGGGTTCCTGCTGCATCTTGACGACGGTATCGTCTTCCTACTGCGTCTTTTTCGTCATAAATAACATTATAATCCCATTGTAAATCTTCGATAATCTCTTTTGCAATTTCTGGAAGTCCATCTTTTTTTACCAAAGGAAAAACCGCTGCTTTTACAGGTGCCAAAATGGATGGAAGTTTTAAAACAACCCTTGAGCTTCTGTCTTCTAGTTCTTCTGTCTTTAAAGAATTACTGAATACTGCTAAAAACATTCTGTCCAAACCAATGGAAGTTTCCACTACATAAGGAGTGTAATTTTTATTGGTTTCGTGGTCAAAAAACTGTAGTTTTTTACCAGAATGTTCTTCGTGTGCTTTTAAATCGAAATCGGTACGAGAATGTATTCCTTCCAATTCTTTAAACCCGAAAGGAAAATTAAACTCTATATCGGCAGCTGCATTTGCATAATGAGCTAATTTTTCATGGTCATGAAAACGATAATTTTCTTCTCCCAATCCTAAGGAAAGATGCCATTTTAAACGGGTTTCTTTCCAGTATTCGTACCATTTCATTTCTTCTCCTGGTCGTACAAAAAACTGCATTTCCATTTGTTCGAACTCACGCATTCTAAAGATGAATTGTCTTGCAACAATTTCGTTTCTAAAGGCTTTTCCAGTTTGGGCAATCCCAAAAGGAATTTTCATTCTTCCTGTTTTCTGAACATTTAAAAAGTTTACAAAAATACCTTGTGCTGTTTCTGGACGTAAATATAAGTCCATCGCACTATCGGCTGAGGCTCCTAACTTAGTACCAAACATTAAATTGAATTGCTTTACATCTGTCCAGTTTTTTGAACCTGTTAATGGGTCTGCAATTCCTAACTCTTCAATAAGCAATTTTACATCGGCTAAATCTTCAGCTTCTAAAGATTTTGCCATACGTTCTAATATTTCTTTTTGCTGTATTCTATATTTTAAAACTCTAGGGTTTGTAGTTACAAATTTCTCTTCATTAAAGCTTTCTCCAAAACGTTTTTTTGCTTTGTTAATTTCTTTTTGAGCTTTAATGTTTAGTTTTTCGCAGTAGTCTTCAATTAAAACATCGGCACGATATCTTTTTTTAGAATCTTTGTTGTCTATCAACGGATCGTTAAAGGCATCCACGTGTCCAGAAGCTTTCCAAGTGGTAGGATGCATTAAAATTGCTGCGTCTATTCCTACAATATTTTGGTGCATAAATACCATGCTTCGCCACCAATATTCGCGAATGTTTTTCTTTAATTCTACCCCATTTTGAGCGTAGTCGTACACGGCACTAAGTCCGTCATAAATTTCACTAGATGCAAAAATGTATCCATACTCTTTTGCGTGTGAAATTACCTTTTTAAATAAATCTTCGTTTGCCATAGCGCAAAAATAAAAAAACCGTTACGATTTGCTCATAACGGTTTCAATTATTTCAAATTAATTATTATTTCAGAGTCATTTTTGAAGTTGCTACTAAATTAGAGCCATCAAAAACATTGATAGTATAAGTACCTCCTATTAAATCTTCTTCATTGGCTGAAACCAAAGCACAAACATCTAACTCATCGTTTTCATAAAATACTTTTGTTGATGTACTGTAATTAAGTGTTCCGTTTTCAAATTCTAATTCGGCTTTTTCTCCTAATAAATTATTTTTTGGGTTGATAACTTGAATGTATAACATTCTGTCTCCTTTTTCGGCTAAGGCATTTGGGGTTAGAGTAAAACAAGTTCTAATTTTATCTGCTCTTTTAGATTTTTTTGTATCTATAATCTTTCCGCTTTTCTTAATAATTACTGCAGAACTTGTAACATCAACAGCATGAACAACAGAACCTACTTTAATTTTTTCAGATAAGTCTGTATTTTCTTGAACTACTGAGTCGTTTACTTTATGAGATTCATCCAACTCTAAATATGCATTATCTCTCTCAGCTACAATTAATTCATTTACTGCAATCAAGCTATCTGCTTTTTTAAACAATAATGTTCGTTCGTTTTTTAATCTTCCTATTTCAGCTTTATAACGTCTTAATAAAGCCACATTTGCTTTGGCATCTTTAACTGAATCTAACAATACTTCAATTCGTTCTTTGGCTTCTAAAAGATCCTTGTCTTTAATTTCATTATCTTTAATTACTTCGTCGTAATCTGCTATAAGATCTTTTAAATCGTTTTCAATATCAGATTTTTGCTCTTCCAAAATAGTTACAGTATCTTTATTGTCGTTGTATAACGTTACTGTATAAACAGCTAATCCAATTAATAATACAGTTAAAATACCGACTAATATTTTAAATGTGTTGTTGTTGTTTTCTTCTGTACTCATAGTTTTTAGTTTAGTGTTAATTAATAGGTTAAGGTTTTTTGTTGGGTTATATAACGGTAAAAATAGTTAAAAAATATTTATTTTGTTAAATCTTTTATTTCCAAAAGTTTGTAGTGGTTGTAAAACCGTTTTGATAAGGTCTGAAGAAATTCTGTGTACAACCTGTAGACATCAATTACCTTTAGTTTGCCACCACAAAACTAAAAATGAATCTATGAAGAATATTTTCTACGGAAAAATACCTATTGAAAAAGCTACAGCATTAATACAATTTCAAAAAAGAGGACTTACGCAACAATTATTACACAATCTAAAATATAAGGGACGAAAAAATATTAGTGCCTTTTTCGGAAAATGGCTGGGCGGAGAACTCGCTGAAATTCCTCATTATAAGTCCATAGATTTGGTAATACCCGTTCCTCTTCATAAACAAAAACTAAAGAAAAGAGGATACAATCAGGTAGAAGGTTTTGGGATAGAAATAGCAAAATCTTTAGGTGTTCCTTATAAAGATGATATTCTTTTAAAAATTTCAAAAACATCATCTCAGGTTTTTAAACAGCGATTTTCTCGGTTTCAGTTAGAAGAAATTTTCACCATTCAAAACCTCAATTTCATAAAAAACAAACATATTTTACTGGTAGATGATATCGTAACCACAGGAGCAACTCTCGAAAAATGCGGGCTTCAATTACTTAAATGCGAAGGAGTAAAACTAAGTCTAGCCACAATAGCTATCGCATAACTATTTTGTCTATTTTTGTGCTATGAAGCATCGCTTACTTTACATTTCTATTTTGTTATTATTTTCACTTTCTTTTGTAGATTGTGCTAAACGAGGTAATCCATCGGGTGGAAAAAGAGATTCTATTCCTCCTGTAATTGTTCGAAGTAATCCTGAAAATTACAGTACTAATTTTGATGATGATGAAATTAAAATTTATTTTGATGAATACATAAAACTAAAGGATTTAAGCAAAGAGTTAATTATCTCGCCACCTTTAAAATATCCGCCTACTATTACTCCACTGAGCACCGGAAAATTTATTAAAATTAAGATTAAAGATACTTTAAAAGAAAACACAACCTACTCATTTAACTTCGGGAAAAGTATTGTTGACAATAATGAAGAAAACGCATTTAAATTTTATAAATACATTTTATCTACGGGAGATTATATAGATAGTTTAAAATTAAAAGGAACCATAAAAGATGCTTTATTATTACATCCCAAAGATCAAACAACAGTCATGCTTTACGAGGTTAACAAAACTTTTAACGACTCCATTATTTTCAAGAAAAAGCCTACTTACATTACCACCACAACAGATAGTACTCAAACTTTTGAACTTAGTAATTTAAAAAAAGGAAACTATTTATTAGTTGCTTTAAAGGAAAAAACCAACGATTATATTTTTCAGCCTAAATATGATAAAATAGGTTTTGTAAATAAACTTATAACACTACCAACAGATAGTTCATACACTATAACATTGTTTAAAGAAACTTCCAATTATCATTTATCGAAACCAAAACACGAAGGAAAAAATCATATAATTTTTGGATATGAAGGAGATGCAAAAGATTTGAAAATTGAATTAAAATCTTCCGTTACATCAGATTTTAAAAGCAGGCAATTTAGGGACTTAAAAACTGACACTTTACATTATTGGTTTCAGCCTGTTGTTGAAAAAGACTCTTTAGTTTTTATTGCTACTACACAAATTCATCAAGATACTTTGGTAACTCGTATGAGAGATTTATATGCAGATTCACTTGAGATAAAAGCTTTAAACGCTGGAATCTTAACACCAAAAGACACCTTAAAATTTATTGCCAATACCCCATTAACTTCTATTGATTCTGAAAAAATTAAAGTCATAAATCAAGACTCAATATTAATCCCTGTTGTTGGAAAGCTACAACCCAACTACAACCTTGCTGCTTTAGAATTTCCAATTAAGGACACAGAGTCTTATACCATTCAAATATTACCAGGAGCATTTACCGATTTTTTTGAAAAAACAAACGACACTATTACTACAAGGGTAAGAACCAAAGATATTGCCGAATATGCTACATTGGACATTACTCTAAATAATTTAAAAAACACACCTGTTATTGTTCAGTTAGTAAATTCTAAATTCAAAGTTGTTTCAGAAACATACCTCACTGAAGGCAATACCGCTTTTTTTGAATATTTAAATCCTGGAGATTATTATGTAAGAATAATTTACGATGAAAATGAAAATAAAATTTGGGACACAGGAAATTATCTTCAACATTTACAACCCGAAACAGTTATTTATTACCCTAAAAAAATTGAAGCCAGACCCAATTGGAGTTTGATGGAAACTTTTACTTTAGAATAAATTCATCCCGATCATTTAAAAACTGAAGATGTTTTCTGTGAGTTTCAATATGTGATTTTTGAAGCGAAATTGTTTCAGTAAAATCTTCTTCAAAATTTGGATTTGAAATCTGTCTTCCTAAAACATCATAAACCGCCGAATGTCCAATATACAGGTGTTGATTGCTATCTTTTCCTGTTCTATTTACGCCAATACAATAACACATATTTTCTATAGCTCGTGCTTTTAACAGTGCATCCCAAGCCGTAATTCGTTTTTCAGGCCAATTGGCAACATATAAAAGCAAATGGTAATTTTGAGTGTTCCGAGCCCAAACTGGAAAACGTAAATCGTAACAAATTAACGGATAGATTTTCCATCCTAGATAGTCTATAATTACTTGCTTTTTACCTGCTTTATAGGTTTTATCTTCACCCGCTAAAGTAAAAGTATGTCGCTTGTCGTAGGTTTTGTAATTTCCATCTGGGAAAACAAAAAACAAACGATTGTAGTAATTATTATCTTCTGAAATCACTACGCTTCCAGTAATAGCACAATCCTTTTTTTTAGCTTCTAGTTGCATCCATTGTAGGGTTTCGCCTTTTTCTTTTTCGGCAACTTTTGAAGCGTTCATTGTAAAACCTGTAGTGAACATTTCAGGAAGGATTATTAGGTTGGTTTCTTCAGAAATTGTAGAAATCTTTTCAGAAAACAGTTGTCGGTTTGCTTCAGCATTTTCCCAAAAAAGTGAAGATTGAATGACGCTAACTTTTAGATTTTTCTTCATATTAAATAGCATTTAAAATAGTGGCTGCTTCTTTTAAAGTTTCATCCGTCTTGGCAAAACAAACCCGAATTTGTTTAAAATCTTCTTTGTGAGTATTAAAAACGGAAGTGGGTATCATAGCAATTTTGTTTTCTTTTGTCAATCTTTCTGTAAATTGAATATCACTTTCTTGAGATATTTCAGAAAAATCTAACATCTGAAAATAGGTTCCTTTTGAAGGGATAATTTTAAAACGAGAGTTTTTAATTAACTCCAAAAACACATCTCTTTTTGCTTGGTAAAAATGGGGAAGGTTTAAATAATTTTCAGGCGTTTTTAAATATTCTGCCAATGCTTTTTGCATAGGACTATTCACCGAAAACACATTAAATTGATGTACTTTTTTAAATTCATTCATTAAATTTTCTGAAGCTAAACAATAGCCCATTTTCCAACCCGTATTATGAAATGTTTTCCCAAACGAAGCAATGATAAAGCTTCGATAGGATAATTCTGGAAAACGAGCTGCACTAAAATGAGTGAGATTGTCGAAAATTATATGCTCATAAACTTCATCACTTATTACTAATAAATTATTTTTTACCACCAATTCTTGAAGTTGAAGCATATCCTCTTCAGAAAAAATAGATCCACTTGGGTTGTGTGGTGAGTTGATAATAATGAGTTTTGTATTTGGGGTTATTTTATGCTCCACTTCCTGCCAATTTACTTGATAAAAAGGGGCTTTTAATTGTATTGGAATTGTTTTGCCGCCAAACAATTCGATGGAAGGGGCGTAACAATCGTAGGCGGGAGTAAAAATTATAGCTTCATCACCCTTGTTAATTATTGCTGCAATAGCAGTAAAAATGGCTTGTGTGGCTCCTGCTGTAACCGTTATTTCTGTGTCTGGATGATATACTTTTTTATGAAGTAAATTTGTTTTCTCTGAAATTACTTCTCGCAAACCCAAATCTCCTGGCATTGGAGCATATTGATTGAACCCATCTTTCATGGCTTTGTTGACCAACTCAATTAATAGGGGGTCGCTTTTAAAATTTGGGAAGCCCTGAGATAAGTTTAAAGCATTATATTCTGCAGCCATTTTGCTCATTACCGCAAATATAGATGTAGTTACATTTGGAAGTTTTGTTATCATTTTATAAAAGTAACTTACCTTATAATAAGTAACAAAATTTATTGTCTTTTTTTATAAATAACAGAAATTGCGTACATTACTAGCCCCAAACTATTTATAACCTATGAAACAAATAATTTATTTTATTGTTTTTTTATTTTTATCAGCTTCTGTTTTTGCACAAAAAAACAAGTCTGATAAAGAAGCTCGTGCATCTAAAAACAGTATTAGCCAAAAAGAGTTTCAAAAATTATTAGATTCTTCCAATACCTTTTATGACAACGGAAATTATACAGAGTCTTTAAATTTAAATATAAAAATACTTAACATTGCTTTTAAATCTGGTAACAACTATTTTATCCATCAAGGATATCGTTATATCGCATACGATTACTTGTTTTTAAACGACACCGTTTTAGCAATGGATAGCTTTAAAAAAGCCGAAAACTATGCTAAACTTTCTAAAAACGATACCGCAACAGCATTAACTTATATGGATTTGGCTAATGTTTATAGCACTAATCAAGATTATAAAAAAGCATATACCTATTTTAACAGATCCATAAATTTATTTGAAAAAATTAAGGATTCCGCAGGATTAGCAAAAGCACATTACAACATTGTATTAGCTGCATTGGGCAATGAAGATTATGATATTGTATATAAGCATATAATTCAAGCAAAAAAGTATAACAAAAATTCGGATGATGCATCATTCACAATAAATTTAGAAAACTTTTTGGGAGAATATTATATCAATAAAAAAGAATATGAGAAAGCCGATCAATCTTTTTTAAAAGTAATTAAAGAAGCTAAAAAGAAAAATTTAAATGTTGAACTTGAAAATGCATATTATTTATATAGTGAAAGTTTATACCAACAAAAAAGATATCAAGAAGCTTATGATAATTTTAAAATTTATGATGATTATAGCGATATTAATTCGGGTATTTACACTTCGCCAGAACGATTTTCATTAACTCAAAAATTTCAGTTAGATGAATATCGAAAAGACATTCATGCAGCAGAGCTTAACAACCAACTCCAAGCCGAAATAGTAAAAAGCAAAAGTAGAATTAATATAATTCTAATTATTGTTTCTGCAGTTTTCTTAATTTTATTAATCGCATTATATTCTGCTTCTATTAGAAGAATAAAACTGGTAAAAGAGCTTCGAATAAAAAATACTGAAGCTTTAAAAGCTAAAGAAGAATCTGAAAAACTATCCAAAGCTAAAGTAAAGTTTTTTTCTACCGTAAGCCATGAATTACGAACACCTTTGTACGGTGTTATAGGTTTAAGTTCGGTTTTATTAGAAGACAAATCGTTGGTTAAGCATAAAAAAGATTTAAAATTTTTAAAGTTTTCTGCCGATTATTTATTGGCTTTAATTAACGATGTACTTCAAATCAACAAAATAGATTCTAATTCGTTTGAAAATGAACTTACTTCCTTCAATTTAAGAGAACTAATTGAAACCATCACCTCTTCATTTGAATATATGAGAATTCAAAATGACAATAAAATTACCATCAATATTTCTGATAGTATCCCCGAAATTATACACGGAAATTCTGTACAACTTTCACAAATTTTAATGAACCTAATAGGAAATGCTTGTAAATTTACCGAAAGTGGAAATGTTTATGTTACTGCAGAACAATTATCAAAAGACCCATCAAAAGCAACTATTAAATTTACGATTAAAGATACAGGTATTGGGATTGCAAAAGACAAACAAGAAAGTGTTTTTGACGAATTCTCTCAAATAGATTCGTTAAACTATAATAGTAATGGTTCTGGACTTGGGCTTCCTATTGTGAAAAAATTATTGGCATTATCAAATTCCGAAATTACCCTTGAAAGTGAATTAGGTAAAGGTTCTACATTTTCATTTATACTAACTTTTGATGTTGTTAATTCCGAAAACAAAAATAAACCTTCAAAAAAATTAGATGCCACTCTTTTAAAAGATAAAAAAATATTAATTGTAGAAGATAACCGAATTAACCAAATTGTAACTAAAAAAATTCTTGAAAAACATCAGATAATTTGTTCGATTGCCGAGAATGGAGAAGAGGCTATTAGCAAGGTAAAAGCTGCCAACTATGACCTTATTTTAATGGATATTAATATGCCTATAAAAAACGGTCTTGAAGCTTCCAAAGAAATTAGAAAATTTAATACTACAATTCCAATTATTGCTCTTACAGCAGTTGAAATTGAAGAAGTTAGGAATAATATTTACCTTTCAGGGATGAACGATATTGTAGTTAAACCATACAATATTGCAAAGTTTATAGATGCTCTAATAAAAAACATTTCTTTTGCTGGGAAGAAGTATTAAATTATCTCTTTAATAAATTATTATCCTTTTAGACTCGCTTTTAAAAACTCACGATTCATCCGTGCAATGTTCACTAAAGTAATTCCTTTAGGGCATTCAATTTCACAAGCACCAGTATTTGTACAATTACCAAATCCTTCTAAGTCCATCTGATGTACCATATTCATCACACGGTCTGCTGCTTCAATTTTTCCTTGTGGTAATAAAGCATATTGAGATACTTTGGCTCCAACAAATAACATAGCCGAAGAGTTTTTACAAGTTGCAACACAAGCACCACAACCTATACAAGCTGCTGCATCCATGGCTTCATCTGCTGCGTGTTTAGAAATAGGAAGTGAATTAGCATCTTGAGTATTTCCAGATGTATTCACCGAAATATATCCGCCCGCTTGTTGAATTCGCTCAAAAGCAGTACGATCTACAACTAAATCCTTTATTACAGGAAATGCTGCTGCTCTCCATGGCTCTATATAAATGGTATCACCATCGTTAAACATTCGCATATGCAATTGGCAAGTAGTAATACCTCTATCAGGACCGTGAGCTTCACCATTAATATAAAGGGAACACATTCCACAAATACCTTCGCGACAATCGTGATCAAAAGCTACAGGTTCTTCACCAGAATTTACCAATTGTTCGTTCAAAACATCCATCATTTCTAAAAAAGACATATGTTCTGAAATATCATTTACTTTATAATCGACCATTTTACCTTTGTCTTGTGGTCCTTTTTGTCTCCAAATTTTCAGTGTTAAATTCATATCTTTTTTATTTATATGATCTCTGTTTCAATTCAATATCTTTAAACTCTAATTCTTCTTTATGTAAAACTGCATCTGCAGGTTCTCCTTTGTATTCCCAAGCTGCTACGTATTTATATTCATCATCATTACGCAATGCTTCTCCTTTTTGTTCTCCTTCTTTTACCACACTTTCTTCACGGTAATGACCTCCACATGATTCGTTTCTGTTCAATGCATCTTTAGCAAAAAGTTCTCCTAATTCTAAGAAATCGGCAACTCTTCCTGCTTTTTCTAATTCTAAATTCATCTCGTTTGCATCTCCAGGAACTTTTACATCTTTCCAAAATTCTTCACGAATGGCTTTAATTTCTGCCATTGCTTCTTTTAATCCTTTTTCATTTCTAGCCATTCCAACTTTATCCCACATTACTTTTCCTAAGCGTTTATGGAAATGATCTACAGATTTGGTTCCTTTGTTATTTATAAAGAAATTAATTCTATCCTTTACTTCTTTTTCTACTTCATCAAATTCTTTAGTGTCCGTTGGGATTTTTCCTGTTCTAATTTCATTAGAAAGATAATCGCCAATTGTATAAGGCAATACAAAATAACCATCTGCCAAGCCTTGCATTAAAGCAGAAGCTCCTAAACGGTTAGCTCCATGGTCTGAAAAGTTAGCTTCCCCTAAACAATACAACCCAGGAACCGTGGTCATTAAGTTGTAATCTACCCAGACGCCTCCCATGGTATAATGAGTTGCTGGATAAATCATCATGGGAGTTTTGTATGGGTTCTCTGCTACAATTTTCTCATACATTTGGAATAAATTTCCATATTTGGCTTCTATAATTCCCTCTCCTAATTCGGTAATTTTTTCTTTTGAAGGGTTTTTAATTCCGTGAATTTTTGCTTGTTCTTTACCATATCTTTCGATAGCCGAAGCAAAATCTAAATACACCGCTTCACCAGTTGCATTTACACCATAACCTGCATCACAACGCTCTTTTGCAGCTCTTGATGCTACATCACGAGGCACCAAGTTTCCGAAGGCTGGATAACGACGTTCTAAGTAGTAATCTCTGTCTTCTTCGGCAATTTCGGTAGGTTTTAATTTTCCTTGCTGAATGGCTTTTGCATCTTCAATTTTTGCAGGTACCCAAATACGACCATCATTCCGAAGCGATTCAGACATCAACGTCAATTTAGATTGATAATCTCCCGACCGTGGAATACAAGTTGGGTGAATTTGTGTAAAACAAGGATTTGCGAAAAACGCTCCTTTTTTATGTATTTTCCAAGCAGCTGTTGCATTCGATCCCATTGCGTTGGTGGAAAGAAAATATACATTTCCGTAACCTCCAGTTGCGATTACTACAGCGTGCGCTGAATGTCTGTCTATTTCTCCTGTAATTAAATTACGAGTAATAATTCCTCTTGCTTTTCCGTCAATTTTTACTACATCCAACATTTCGTGACGGTTAAACATTTCAATTTTACCACGAGCAATTTGTCTGTTCATTGCAGAATAGGCTCCTAATAATAATTGTTGTCCTGTTTGTCCCTTCGCATAAAAAGTACGAGAAACCAATACACCACCAAACGAACGGTTGTCTAAAAGTCCACCATAATCACGAGCAAAAGGAACTCCTTGTGCCACACATTGATCGATGATATTTCCTGAAACCTCAGCCAAACGATACACGTTTGCTTCACGAGAACGATAATCACCACCTTTTACGGTATCGTAAAAAAGACGATAATCGGAATCACCATCTCCCATATAATTTTTGGAAGCGTTGATTCCTCCTTGTGCTGCAATAGAGTGTGCACGGCGAGGTGAATCTTGATAACAAAATGCTTTTACATTATAACCTTGTTCTGCTAAAGTTGCTGCGGCAGAACCACCAGCAAGCCCAGTACCCACAACAATAATATCTATGTTACGCTTATTGGCAGGGTTAACAAGATTAATCTTATTTTTATAATTAGTCCATTTGTCTTTAATAGGACCTTCGGGTACTTTTGAATCTAATACAGACATAATTTTGTATTATTTAATGAGTAAAATGGTGAAAAAGTGCAATAAATATGAAAAGCAATGGAATGACAATCGCATAGGTCTTTCCGAAATTTTTCACACATTTGGTATATTTATTGTTCATTCCCATTGATTGGAATGCCGATTGAAATCCGTGTAATAAATGCAGTGCCAAAAACACAAAAGCAAGTACATAAGCACCTACTCTTATTGGATTAACAAATTTTTCACGAAGTTCGTGGTAGTATCTTGTTGGGTCTTCAGGTAAAACCTCTATGTATTTGTGATTAATTTCTGGTAACCAAAAGTCGATAAAATGTAAAGCGATAAAAGCTAAAATTGCCAAACCACTATAAATCATATTTCTACTCATCCAAGTAGAATTGGCAGCTCCATTGTTTTTAGCATAGCTCTTTACACCTACGGCTTTTCTGTTTTTTAATTCTAGAATAAAGCCCAGCACAAAGTGAAAAACCACTCCAAAAATTAAAACCGGTTGCATAACAAACTGAATTAGCGGATTGGTTCCCATAAAGTGAGAAGCTGCATTAAAAGCATCTTCACTAAAAACCGAAACAAGGTTTACAGAAACATGGATTAATAAAAAGAATACTAGAAAAAGTGCCGAAAGTGCCATAGATACTTTTCTGGCGATTGAAGAGGATAAGATTCCCATTGTTTATAAGTTTTCTTGATAAGTCCTACAAAATTACGGTTCTAAAAAAAAACAGCCAAACTTTAATGGCTGTTTTATGGTATTTATATTTTTTCTAATTAGTAACTATTATTCAACCAAGGGAATAAGCCCTCTAATTCCCATATCAACAACATTTTCTCCAATTGAAGGTTCGTATTTTCCATCTGGATTTATCTCTGCCCATTCAAAACTATTATTTGTTGAAAAAGATAGAGTAACCACAACATCTTCTGTTTCGTTGCCAGTAATGGTAAATCCATTTTCAAACTGTCCGGTTACTACACAAGAACCCTCTGGGATTGGAGAAGAATCAAACAAAGGGTTGGGTACGGTGGTTGCACCAACAGGTACTTGCCCTTGAAAAGTATAACCTAAAGTTTCATAAGCCCAAAAGCCTTGTAATTTGTTTTCGTTAATTACAAATTCACTTCCGTTTAAGTTAAACGTACTTATATAGGTATTATAACCAACAAAACTTGCTAGTGTACCTGTATATTCATTTCCGTCTTGTGCTAATACAACAATATCTCCTTCTTGATAGGCTAACGAAACACGAATCCAATTATAATTTCCAGCCTGTATTTCACTTAAAGGAATACTTAAAAATTGTTCTTCGTTTCCTGCAAAAATAGCATTCTGAAAATCTATAGCCATTTCTCCTCCTTGATCGGTTTGCAAGCCTTCAAATACCTTTTCGCCTTCTCCTAAAAGAGTATATGTTTGAGGTGCCAACTCTATATAATTTACACTCATCCTCCGTATGGAAGGTGATTGTGCAGCGTTATCTTCTGGGATACTTGTGGGTTGTCCAAAATTATCCAAACGCTCTTGATTGGGATCAAACTTTAATTTTATAATTAAATTTGCTTCGGAATTGTCTTGGTTAGGTTGGGTGCTTTCTTCTGAGCAAGAAATTAATACTAGCACAAAAAAGAATAATGTTGTTTTAAATAATTTCATTATAGGTTATTTCTAAAATTTAGGGTTTGTAGTTTATTTAACTTCTAAAGTGGTAGTTTTATTATTTATAAAAACCAAATATTTCCCTTTAGGCAAATAATACTTCCCATTTTTAGCTTCCGAAATTTCGATATCTTTCTTTGCCAATGCTTTTTTTCCTTTTTCTGAAATGGTTACATCATATTCAAAAACATTCACACCTTTAACTGCATCAATTTTATAATTTTTAAGCTCAACTCCATCTTCTGTTTGAATGGAAATAGTGGTTTTTT
>JALWUJ010000079.1:0-15059 GCA_027080135.1 Flavobacteriaceae bacterium
CCCTACTAACGGAACTCCATCAATCAGAATCAAGGTATATTGCGAGTCCAAACCTTGCATTTGAATACCCTCTCCTCCTCCAAAATCTGAAACCGTAGTTAATCCTGTTTGTTCTTCTAAAATATCGTTTAAACGAAGCGAATTCACCGCTTCCATTTCTTTTTTTGAAACGATTTGTGCTGGTAAAGGCAAGGAAGATAATTGCCGTTCGGTTCTGGTTGCAGTGATTAAAACCTCCTCTAAATTTTCAACTTTAGTAGAATCTTTCAACTGTTCTTGAGCATAGCCAAAAGTTACAAAAAACAATAGTAAAATATGAGGAATTCTATTCAGCATTATTAATTTATAGTTTGAAATACACTTCAAAATTAGATGCATTAATCATTATAATATAACGCTAAAAGAATTTTTAATATCGACGTAAAATAAATGTCAATATTCTTGTTTATTATAGTAATATGAGTACTTTTGACGCTTCTTAGATTTTCTTTCGTTTAAAATAGAACGATAGACGATAAAAATATAACGGTAAAAATAATGATTGAAGAGATAGATATTCAAGAAGGGTTTAGAGTAATTACACTTAATAACACTTCGGAAGAAAATATGACCTATTTAAAGGGAGTTGAAAACACCTTCATACAGTTGCATTTTTGTGTAAATTGTGAATCTAGTTTGTTTTTTAACGAACACTATTCCTTAACAATGAAGGAAAACAAATCGATTTTACTTTACAACCCAAAACAAAATCTACCTATTAATTTAACCGTGAAACCCAAAGGGAAACATTTAATTTTAATTGTATCTATTAAGATTTTTCACTCTTTCTTTTCTAAAGTAGCAGGATTAATTCCTTTTTTAAATGAAGAAAATAAGGACAAAAAATACTATTTAGATAAAGAATTAACTCCTTCTGAAGTAGTGATTCTAAATCAGATTTTTAAGGAAAATATGCTGAGTTCTTTTCATGAGCTTTTTTTAAAAGGAAAAATTTATGAATTGCTAAGTTTATATTTTAACAAAAATGAAGATGATGCTCAAGGCTGTCCGTTTTTAGAAGATGAAGACAATGTGGAGAAAATTAAAAAAGCAAAACAGATAGTAATCAATAATATGGCGGATCCGCCAAGTTTACAGGAAATTGCAGACGAAATAGTATTATCGGTACCCAAACTAAAAGAAGGGTTTAAACATATTTATGGCGATACGGTTTTTAACTTTTTATTGGATTATAAACTAGAATATGCCCGACGTTTATTGCTTTCTAAAAAGCATAATATTTCAGAAATTAGTATGCAAATTGGTTATAGTACGGCAAGTCATTTTATTAGTGCTTTTAAGAAAAAATACGGAACGACTCCTAAGCAGTATATGATGAGTTTGTAGTTTTTTCTCGCAAAGGTGCGGAGACGCAAAGTATTATAATAATTTTTCAACTTCTACAACTTCTCCAGAATTTAGTTGCAGCGTAATATCCCCAATCCGAACTCTTACCAAACGCAAAGTTGGAAAACCCACAGCAGCAGTCATTTTACGAACTTGCCTATATTTTCCTTCGGTTAAGGTGATGGATGCCCAACTTGTAGGGCCGTGACGTTCGTCTCTTATTTTTCTGTTTTCAATAGGGAGATTTGTTGGAGCTTCAATCAATTTGGCTTTGCAAGATTTGCTGGTATATTTTTTTCCTTCAAAACCTATTTCTACTCCTCTTTGTAATTGTTCAATCGCTTCTTTTGTAATAATTCCATCTACTTGAACGTAGTATTCTTTTTCAAACTTATTGCTTAAAATATCATAGCTTACTTTACCGTCTGTGGTTAGTAATAATAAACCTTCAGAGTCTCTATCCAATCTTCCAATTGCCATGGTTCCTTCAGGAAAATCAAATAACTCACCTAACAGTTTGTGTTTTTTTTTCTTTTTCCCATTCACCACAAACTGACTTAAATAACCGTGAGGTTTATTTAAAATAAAATGATGGTGTTTCATATTTGAGGTTTATGGTTTGTGATTTCTACTTTAGTTTTAAAACTTCAACATTCGGAGTTCATCATTCGAAATTCGGTGTTCGATTGTTTGGGGTTTGTTTTTTGGTTTTTGGAATTTGAAATTAATCCGTATCCAATCCATCTTCTTTCTTTAATTTTTGTACTAATTTCCCAATAGAAAGCCCTTGCACAATAATAGAAAAAACCACTACCACATAAGTAATTACCAAGAAAAACTCTCGATTCATATCATCGGTTAACCCTAAAGCCAAGGCGATAGAAATTCCTCCTCGTAATCCGCCCCAGGTCATAATCAATCCTGTTTTAGGTACAAAATCTAGTTTCTTTTCAAATAATTTCACCGGAACTATCAACGATAAATAACGACAAATTAAAACAATAGGAATGGCAATTAATCCAGCTTTTACATAATTGGTTTCAAATTGAAGCACGAGGATTTCCATTCCTATTAAAACAAATAGAATGGTGTTTAAAAGTATATCGATTAGTTCCCAAAATTTGTCAACGTAGCTTTCGGTAATTTCAGACATTGCGGAGCTTCTTACGGTATCGTTTCCAACAATAAGTCCAGCAGTTACCATAGCCAAAGGTGCTGAAACGTGGATTTTATGTGCGATAACAGTTCCTGCCATAACCGTTGCTAAAGTGATAATTACCTCTACATCGTAATCGTCTATCGATTTCATTAATTTATAGGTAATCCATCCTAAAAGCATTCCAAAGGCAATTCCGCCGAGCACCTCCACACCAAATAATTCCAGAATTTCCAATGCTTTTACTTCTCCTTTTCCTCTTAAAGCGATATTAAAAATGGTTAAAAACACCACTACTCCTACTCCATCATTAAATAAGGATTCGCCTACAATTTTAGATTTCAATTTTTTAGGAACTCCCGCTTTTTTCAAAATTCCCAAAACTGCAATGGGGTCGGTTGGAGAAATTAAAGCTCCGAAGAGTAAACAGTAAATAAATTCTATTTGAAAACCTACTAATTGAACTCCGTAATACACTCCAATTCCGACTAAAAAAGTAGAAACCAACGTTCCTAAAGTAGCAAAAACCAAGACGGGCCAACGTTGTATTTTCAGCTGTTCAAAATTAGTATGTAAGGCTCCTGCAAATAGCAAGAAACTCAGCATAATATCTAACAATACCGTTTTAAAATCGATGTGATTGATAATATATTTTTCAGCATTTAAGAGTGTTTCATCAAAGAAACTAAGCACAAAAACCCCCAAGGTAAAAAGTATGGTAATCACCATTAAACCAATAGTGGTTGGGAGTTTTATAAATCGAACATTAATATATCCAAAAACAGCTGCTAAAACAACCAATTCAGTAATTATTAAAAAGTAATCCATAGTAAATTTTTGTTGATGTGCTAATATAGTTTAAACTGATAATTCTCATCATTTATTTCTTGAATTTAATTAATTTTACACCACTAAACAACATCAAATTTTATGCGATTTTATAGCTTCGTATTCTTCATTTTATTTTCAGTTTCATCCTTCTCACAAATATTAAATGTTGAACGCCTTCGGAAAGCAACCGATACCACAGGTTGGTCTGGTTCTGTGGCTTTCGATTTTACCTTAGCCAGAAGTGTAAACGACTTTTTTATTGTCGCCAACGACATTCACGTTCAATATAAATTAACCAAGCATCTTTTCCTTTTAAAAAATCAATTACGATTTGTAAAAATTGAAGGGGAAAACTTTTCAAACAACGGCATTACACATTTTAGATACAATTACAAATGGAAACCCAGAATTACTTGGGAAGCTTTTTTACAGGGACAATACAACAAAGTTTCAAAAATAGATTTGCGATTATTGGCAGGAACGGGACCCAGATTTAAGCTTTCAAAATTAGAAAATTACAAATTCTATCTCGGAACTTTAATTATGTACGAACACGAAGAACTTTCAGACGGTAGTACAACAACCAGAGATTTTAGAGGAAGTGCATATTTTACTTTTACTATGTATCCCAACGATGTTTTCAGCTTTGTTAGCACTACTTATTACCAACCTTTATTAAGTGATTTAGGAGATTATCGGATTGCCAGCGAATCTTCCATTGCCATAAAAGCCTTTAAAAATTTCGCTGTAAAAATGTCCTATACGTTTACTTATGACGAAACTCCTGCGGAAGGAATTCAGAATTCACAATACCGTTTTGCAACCGGATTATTATACTCCTTTAATTAATGATAAGCAATTGTTAATTTTTGTAAGCTTTTTTCTTAAACAAAGACTTCTTAGCTATATTTACATCTTGAAGAAAATTTCAATGAAATAATTATGGCAAACGACAACTATTACGATCCAAAAGATCTTCGGAAATTTGGTAACATTACAGAATGGAGTGAAGAATTAGGAACTAAGTTTTTTGATTACTACGGAAAAGTATTCGAGGAAGGAGCTTTAACTGCTCGTGAAAAATCATTGATTGCCTTGGCAGTTTCACACGTTGTAAAATGCCCTTACTGCATTGATGCTTATACTAAAGACGGACTTCAAAAAGGAATTACCAAAGAAGAAATGATGGAAGCCGTTCACGTTGGAGCTGCTATAGAAAGTGGAGCAACATTAGTTCACGGTGTACAAATGATGAATAAATATAATAAATTAAGCATGTAAACAGAATACAGGTTTTGTTTTAAAAAACCCTGTACATCGTTTATCCCGCTGCATTGCGGAATCTAAAAAATAAAATCTACTTATGTCAACAGCTTCCCTTAAAAAACTGAACAACAAATTAGCCGATGGAAAAGTTCAGTTAGAGTTTTTATCCAACGGAATTTTTGCCAATAACGAACTTCCCACCTTCGGAAGAAAAATTATGGAGACCGGACAATTTCCGCTACGTCCAAAAAAACTGGAAGTATTTCAGATTAATTTGGGTTATATGTGCAATCAAGTTTGTGAGCATTGTCACGTAGATGCAGGTCCAGATCGTAAAGAAATAATGACCAAAGAAACGATGTTACAATGTTTGGAAGTCATTAAAAAAACGGAAGCAACCACACTCGATTTAACAGGAGGAGCTCCCGAAATGAATCCAAACTTTAAATGGTTTGTAGATGAAGCTTCCAAAATAGGAATTAAAGATTTTATTGTTCGAAGTAATTTAACCATCATCAGGTCTAACAAAAAATATTACGATTTACCTGAGTTTTTTAAAAACCATAATGTACACGTAGTGAGTTCTATGCCACATTGGACTCGTGGAAAGACCGACAAACAAAGAGGAAGTGGAGTTTTTGATAAATCCATAAAAGCATTACAAGACCTTAACGCAATTGGCTACGGAATACCCGATAGCAATTTAAAACTCGATTTGGTTTACAATCCGAGTGGTGCTTATTTACCTGGTGACCAAGAAAGTATGGAACGTGAATTTAAAAAAGCTTTGTTGGAAGACTTCGGAATACAGTTTCATAACTTATTTGCAATTACCAATTTACCGGTTTCGAGGTTTTTGGATTATTTAATCGCTTCCGATAATTACGAAGATTATATGTACAGTTTGGTAGAAGCCTACAATCCGTTAGCGGTGGAAAATGTTATGTGTACCAATACCATTTCGGTAAGTTGGGACGGCTGGTTGTATGATTGTGATTTTAATCAGATGTTAGAAATGAAAGTAGCGAGTAAGGTTCAGCATATTTCTAATTATAACGAAGAATTATTAAACAACCGAAACATCCTTATTTCACAACATTGTTATGGATGTACTGCTGGCGCTGGCAGTAGTTGCCAAGGTGTTGTCGCTTAACCCTTCGACTCCGCTCAGGGACCGCTTTGTTGGTCACTGAGTGGAGTTGAAGTGACATTTAAACTATGAAAAACAAATTACTATACATAATAATCATCCTCTTAGGTATCACCACAAATGCTCAAAAAACCCTAGACCAAACCCTAAAAAAGTACAATAAAAACAACGTTCCGTATATATCGGTAACCGAATTACGAATGTATCAAGCACAAGGAAACACCTTAATTTTAGACAGTCGTGAGCTGAAAGAATTTCAAGTAAGTCATTTAGACAATGCTGTTAATGTAGGTTTCGATCAATTTTCGTTAAAAGATTTTACTGAAAAATATCCCGACAAAAACCTTTTAATTGTGGTTTATTGCACCTTAGGAATTCGTTCCGAAATTATCGCCGACAAACTCATAAAAGCAGGTTATAAAAATGTAAAAAATCTTTATGGCGGAATTTGCGAATGGAAAAACAAAGATTTTAAAGTGGTAGATTCTACCCAAATCGAAACACAAAATGTTCATACCTTTTCAAAAGAATGGAGCCAATGGCTAATCAAAGGAAAACCTGTATTTTAAAATGGCACTACTTACTTCAAAAGACAACACCAACAACGATTTAGACTTGGTTTTTCATTTTCCAACTTCAAAAAATGCACTGATTATTTTTACCCGAAACCCTGAATTAGGAAAGGTAAAAACTCGCCTTGCTAAAACAATTGGAGAGGAAGCAGCTTTAGAAATTTACCAACTTTTAATTGCGAAAATTGTTGAAGTTTCAGAAAATGTATTGGCAGATAAATATGTTTTTTATTCTGAAAATATTCAGATAAACGATGCTTGGAACGATGAAGTGTTCAGAAAAAAATTACAACACGGAAACGATTTAGGCGAACGAATGCAACAAGCTTTTCAGCAGTTATTAAATTCAGGCTATGAAAAGGTAGTGATTGTTGGAAGCGATATTTACGAACTAACTTCACAAGACATTGAAGATGCTTTTATTACTCTCGAAACCGATGATTTTGTCTTAGGTCCTGCAAAAGATGGAGGCTATTATTTACTCGGAATGAAACAACTAAAAGAAGAACTTTTCAGAAATAAAAATTGGGGAACATCTATGGTTTTTGAAGAAACGATGTCTGATTTAAAAAACGAAAAAGTATCTTTGTTAACTACAAAAAACGATGTGGATGTTTATGAAGATATTAAGAATATTGAAGTTTTTCAGCAGTTTTTAAAGCAATATTAATTCCTAGAAAGAGATAAAAATTAGTAAGATTAAAATATGATAAAATTTATAGAAGAAGCTTCAGATTATTTAAAAAACAAAGGATTTGAATCTCCAGAAATAGGAATAGTTTTAGGAACAGGACTCGGAAAATTAGTCGATGAAATAGAAATTATTGCCAAAGCAAGCTACAATCACATTCCTAATTTTCCTACGGCAACGGTAGAGTTTCATCAAGGAAAATTAATTTTTGGAATATTATCAGGTAAAAAAGTAGTGGTGATGCAAGGCAGGTTTCATTTATACGAAGGCTATACTACTTATGATGTTACTTTTCCTATTCGAGTAATGCACCAATTGGGAATTACTAAATTATTGGTCAGTAATGCCGCTGGAGCCATTAACAAAACCTATAAAAAAGGTGAAATTATGTTAATAGACGATCATATTAATTTACAAGGCGGATCGCCACTTGCCTATAAAGGAATGGAAGATTTAGGCGAGCGTTTTGTAGATATGAGTGCTCCTTATGATGCAGAAATGAACCAGAAAATTGAAAAAATTGCAGCTTCAAATAATATTAAAATTCAGAAAGGAGTTTATGCAAGTGTACTTGGTCCACAATTAGAAACTCGTGCCGAATATCGATATTTAGATATTATTGGTTCCGATGCTGTTGGTATGAGTACGGTTCCTGAAATTATTGTTGCCAATCAGTTAAACATTCCTGTTTCGGCAGTGTCAGTTTTAACAGACGAATGCGACCCAAATAACTTGAAACCTGTAAACATTCAAGAAATTATTGAAATTGCTGGAAAAGCAGAACCTGATATGATTGTTTTGTTTAAGGAATTAATTGAAGAAATTTAATACTGTTTTATCATTCCGTACTTGACGCGGAATCCTTAATAAACTATTTACTAAAAACCAAAAGATTCCCACCGAAGTTTATATTGAGCGGAGTCGAAACACAAGTGATAAAAATGAGCGATTACTTAAAAGCAACCCACGACCTATACAAAGACGCAGCATTAACGCCAGACGTTGGACTTTGCTGTACGACCAATCCTATATGGGAATTACCCGGATTGAAAATCCCAAAAATCATGCAAGAAATGAATTACGGTTGCGGAAGTACCGTAAACGCACGTGATTTAACCAACAATCCAAAAACATTGTATGTAGGTGTTGGCGGCGGAATGGAATTATTGCAATTTGCATATTTCTCTCGTCAAAAAGGAGGCGTAATTGGCGTTGATGTAGTGGATGAAATGTTGGAAGCTTCTCGGAAAAATTTTAAGGAAGCTGAAGAACTAAATCCTTGGTTTAAAAGTGAATTTGTAGAACTAAAAAAAGGCGATGCATTAAATCTTCCAGTAGAAGATAACTCTATAGATGTGGCAGCTCAAAACTGCCTATTTAATATTTTTAAAGCAGAAGATTTAAAGAAAGCCATCGAAGAAATGTACCGAGTTTTAAAACCACACGGAAGATTAGTAATGAGCGATCCTACTTGCGAGCAACCTATGAATGAAACGTTGAGAAACGATGAACGATTACGTGCTTTATGCTTAAGCGGAAGCCTTCCAATTGCTGAATATATAAAGGCATTGACCGATGTTGGTTTTGGAACCATCGAAATTAGAGCCAGAAAACCCTACCGAATTTTAGATCCAAAAAACTATCCAACCGACGAACTTATTTATATTGAAAGTATCGAAATAGCTGCCATTAAAGATCCTGTTTTGCCTGATGGCCCTTGTATTTTTACCGGAAAAGCCGCTATTTATTTTGGAGAAGAAGATTATTTTGATGATAAAAAAGGACACGTTTTATTAAAAAACCAACCCATTGCTATTTGTGATAAAACCGCAGGACAATTGAAGGATTTAGGCAGAGATGATATTTATATTTCGGAATCTACTTTTCATTATGATGGTGGTGGCTGTTGTTAAAGGAAAAGAGATACGAATTTCGCAGATTTTCACTAAAACATAACGAGAATGATTTAGTAGGGTTTAAAAAGCAAACTGCTCCAGCAAACATTCGTGATAATTAGTGAAATCCATGTCTTATTTATTAAGGAACAGTTCTTGTAATGTTATTGTTAATTTTCAGACTTAGTCAAAAAATAATAATCCTATGAAAAATATTTTCCTACTTACTACACTTCTTTTTGTGTTTCAAAGTTGCCAAAGTTCTACCTCAAAAGATTTAAAAATCAAACAGGTTGAAAGTAACTTAAGTTATTCCATAGCCGTTTCAGAAAAGGCAAACCATAAAAAATGGGATATTTTATTAAAAAAATATGTGGATGATAATGGTTTTGTAGATTATAAAGGTTTCTTAAATAGTAAAACAGAATTGGATAATTACATCAATTATCTTTCTAAAAATGTTCCCGATGAAAGTTGGACTATCCAAGAACAATTAGCTTATTACATCAATATTTACAACGCTTTAACGGTACAGTTAATTTTAAATAACTATCCTGTTGAAAGTATAAAAGACATTTCTAAACCTTGGGGAAAAACGGTGATTACACTTAACGAAAATGATTTATCTTTAGGAGATATCGAACACGAGATATTACGTAAAATGAACGAACCAAGAATTCATTTTGCAATAAACTGTGCTTCTTATTCTTGTCCAAATTTATTGAATGAAGCCTATACTGCTTCAAAATTAGAAAATCAGTTAGAAAAAGCTGCTGATGGTTTTATCAACGGAAATAAAAACGAAACAAACCCTACAAATCCAAAACTTTCAAAGATTTTTAAATGGTATAAAAAGGATTTTAAAGTAAATGGAGAAGCGGATGTAATTGCATTTATCAATCAATACAGCAATATAAAAATTGAGAAAAATGCGAGTATTGATTATTTAGATTACAACTGGAATTTGAATAAAAAATAGGTTTTCATATCAAAAACATCCTTCGACACCGCTCAAATTTTGTGCATATTTGTTTAATTCGTGTCTAAAATAAAAAAAATTCGTAAGTTCATTATATGATTAGCATTGTAATTCCTGTTTTAAATGAAGCCGATAACATAGGTAAATTTCTTGCACATTTAATTGAGAATTCTTCTTCTAAAAACATTTCAGAAATTATTGTGGTGGATGGTGGTAGTTCTGATGGGACTTTGAACATTGTTAAACGTTTTTTGTCTCCTCGAGCGCAGTCGAGAGGTTCTGTTGAGGTCTCGACTGCGCTCGACCAGACATTTGAAACAAACAACAATAATTCTTCGACTCCGCTTAAAAAACCCTCAAATTTAAAATATAACTTAACTTCAAAAGATTCTGAAACGAGTTCTGGATTGGTTAGGCTTATAGTCTCACCCAAAGGAAGAGCTAAACAAATGAATCTTGGAGCAAAACAAGCATCAGGAGACATTCTATATTTTCTTCACGCAGATAGTTTTCCTCCTAAAAATTTTGACCAATTAATTATAGATGAAGTTGAAAAAGGAAATTTAGCAGGATGTTTTAAAATGAAATTCAACCATTCGCATTGGTGGCTCAGATTGGCTTCTTGGCTTACGCATTTTTCTTGGCGTGCTTGTCGTGGTGGTGATCAAAGTCAGTTTATTACTAAAGATTTATTTGAAGTAATTGGAGGTTTTGATGAAAGCTACATTATCTACGAAGACAATATTTTAATCAACGAGCTTTACAAACGAAAACAATTTGTTGTAATTCAAGAATGGATTACAACCTCAGCAAGATTGTACGAACGAAAAGGGATTTGGACGTTACAATATCACTTTTGGGCAATTTACGTTAAGCGTTGGTTTGGGGCTTCAGCAGAAGATATTTATCAATATTATAAGAAGTTTATTGCTTGATTGTTACACGGAGATTTACAGAAAAAACATAGAGGCTCACAGAGTTTACTTGTTTCCTGCAAGGTTTTATAAACCTTGTAGGTATAAACAAACAAAACCTACAAGATTGCCAACGCTTTTGCCTTCAGAAATCTTGCAGGTTAGTAATAATAAAACAGAGATTTACTAAAAAAGAAATTACTTCAATAATAATTTAAGTAAAATTAGCGTAAATAAAATAACAGCCAATACTATACCTTTTATTTTTCCTTTTTTATTAAAAACCTGATTCATAATTTTCTATTTTAAATTTTTAAAAGTATGGAAATAATTTTCACTAATTAAACTTCCTGCAAGGTTTCAAAAAACCTTGTAGGTATAAAAAATAAAACCTACAAGATTGCCAACGCAATTGCCTTCAAAAATCTTGCAGGTTAGTTGTAATTTTCTTTAATAATTTTCTCTACAGGTTTATTTTGTGGCGTAAATTGGTTGTTATCTTCTCCTCCAACCCCATCGTGATTTATAAACCATTTCCATAAAAACCCTCCAGCAAACCAATCTTCTTTCCAGATTTCTTCAAAAAGAGCTTGGGTTAGATTTTTCTGTGCCTTTAAATTTACATTGGTCATATTTCGGTGGCTTTTCCAAGGTTCTTTTCCCGAAAAATCAACACTTCGGTAACCAAATTCTGTAAAGAGAATTTTCTTTTTTACTTCGGTAGAAATTTTTATCATTTCCTCTTTCCAAGGTTTCCATCCTTGTTTTGCTTCTTCAATAGTGGGCGTTTTCTTTTCCGAAATCGGAAAATATGCATCGACACCTATATAGTCTAATTGCTTCCAAAAAGGTACTCTTTTATATTCATCCCAATTGGCAGCATAGGTTAATTTACCTTTGTAAATTGTTTTGATTTCAGAAATTAAATCGTTCCAAAATGTGGGTCGATGGATAATAAATTGTTCTAATTCGGTACCAATACAAAAAATATCCACATTCATTTCTTCTGCAACTTCCGCAAAACTTAAAATAAATTTACGGTACGAATCTTCTAAAAGTTTCCAATCTTCTTCGGTAGTCATTTTTAAATTTCCTGTGTATTCTCCGTGCCAAATCCAAATTTGAGGTTTTAACATGACCTTAATTTGGTTAGAATGTAACTTCTCAACATACTGCTTTACTCCTTCTTTCGTTTCGCCAAACCATTGCCTTTCCGAATTATAATTGAGTTTAGGATGCTCTAAATTTTTGATAAAACCAAAGGGCATAATAGCAGCGTAGTTAGCATTGAGCTTGATAATGGGTTTTATGTGTTTCAGATAAAGGGTATCGGGAGAAGCAACAAAACTAATACCATTGATGTGTGTTTCTTTCTGAGCACAGCTGTTCAGAAATGAAATACAAAAAGTAAAAATGATAAAGGTAACTTTAAAATTCATTAATAGGTTTCAACAATAAATATCAAAATACAAAAATTAGGAATACTCTAAAAATTCTTAACAAATATTAAGCTTTTTCTTTTCTTGCTTTTTTCTTCTTATTGTTTTCAAGAAAATTAATGGTTCCTCCCAAATTAAAATTATACTGTCCAAAAAAGAAATGCTGTCTCGCACTGTCTGTGGGAGATTGAGTAGTTCTAATATCAGGCATATTAATAAAGCCACCCTTGAGCTCTGTCTGCACAAAAAAGTGTCTGAAAAAAGTAAAATTTATTCCCACTAACACATGTGCTCCCCAACCTGCTAAATGGAATTCGTCATAACGCTCTTTGTTAATTAAAGTGGTATTTGTTCTGGGATACAAACCGCCAAATCCTGCTCCAACAATCATATTTAGCTGTATGTTTTTATGAAAAGAATATAACTCATCAAAACGACGAACCTCCGCATTAATATAGTTTAGTCCGTCGGTATGTTCAAACTCTAAGAAGCCTTCTTGTATCACAATATCTTCTCCATCATAAACTCCTTCATAAGGCGCTCCTGAAGTTCCAATATATCCTGAAATCTGAGTTGTTTGCCCTTGTCTAACTACATATTTCATATGATCAATACCTAAAGAAACGCTATAATGATCGGTAAAATAATACCCCATTCTAAAATTATATTGTGGCAATGTTAAATTTCCTGGATATAAATAACGTTCGAAACTCCAATCGGTTTGATGATCGTCTGCAACAACATTGTCTAATTCAAAATTATAATCGGCTCCTTCAAATTGAATATCGGAAGTAGAATACCAATCCCAATTATAGCCCCAATACAAGAAAAATTCCCCTTTTTTTCCGTTCTTTAAAGAATTGGGAACATCTTGTGAATATCCGCTGTATATGGCGAATATCAACACCAAACTTAATAGGTTTTTCATTGAAATATTTGTTTAAATAAATAGATTTTGAGAAGTTCAAATTTACTGAAATTTGTGCTTCCTTAACCTGTTATCACTTCTTTTTTTTAGTCATAACAGGAAGGAAGACTTAAAATAATCTATTCTCTTTGTAGCGTTTATAATAAGAAACTTACTTAGGTCTTAAATTTATTCTTATTCTAAATTACCAATTCAATTTAAGTTATTACATTTATAAGCGACATAACCTTCAATAAAAAATATTTTATGGAACATATTGTAATTATTGGCAACGGAATTTCGGGAGTAACTACAGCTCGACATATTCGGAAACTTTCGGATAAAAAAATTACGATTATTTCTGCTGAAACCGAATTTTTCTTTTCAAGAACCGCCTTAATGTACGTGTATATGGGACATATGAAGTTTGAACACACCCAACCCTACGAGAATTGGTTTTGGAAAAAAAACAACATAGAATTAAAAAAAGGTTTTGTTGAAAAGGTAAATTTTGAAGAAAATCAACTCATTTTCTCCAACGGAGAAACGATGAACTACGATAAATTAGTCATCGCTACTGGTAGCAAACCCAACAAATTTGGCTGGCCTGGACAAGATTTAGAAGCTGTTATGGGAATGTACCACAAACAAGATCTAGAAAACCTTGAAAAATACGCTCCAAATAATAAAATCTGTAAACGTGCCGTGATTGTAGGCGGAGGTTTAATAGGAATTGAAATGGCAGAAATGCTTCGTAGTCGTGATATTCCAGTTACATTTTTGGTGCGAGAATCCAGTTTTTGGAATGGGGTTCTTCCTGCTGAAGAGTCCGAAATGATTAACAAACACATTAGAGAACACCATATAGATTTACGATTAAATTGCAATCTGAAAGAAATCCTTTCCGATAAAAACGGAAAAGCTCGTGCTGTAATTGTTGCTGAAACGGGGGAAGAAATTCCTTGTGATGTGGTTGGATTAACCGCAGGAGTTTCACCAAATATTTCTTTTCTGAAAGAATCTGGAATTGAATTGGGAAGAGGAGTAAAAGTGAATCGTTTTCTTGAAACCAACATCAAAGACATTTATGCCATTGGCGACTGTGCCGAGCAACACGAAGCCATAGACCAACGAAGACCTATTGAAGCTGTTTGGTACACAGGCAGAATGATGGGCGAAACATTAGCACAAACTATCTGCGGAAATCGCACCCAATACAAACCCGGACATTGGTTTAACTCTGCCAAATTTTTAGATTTAGAATATCAAACTTACGGATGGGTATGGGCACAACCTAAAGAAAATGAAGCTCGTTTTTATTGGGAACATAAAGACGGTAAAAAATGTATTCATATTAATTATGATAAAAATACATACGAGTTTTTAGGCATTAATACCTTCGGAATTAGAATGCGACACGAATTTTTTGATTCGGTTTTAAATAAAAAACAATCGGTCGAATATGTTTTAGAACACCTTGCCGATGCCAATTTTGATCCAGAATTTTATCAACTTCATGAAAAAGAAATCGTTGCAAAATTTAACACAGAAAACAAGACCAACATTCAATTGAAAAAGAAAAGCTGGAACCGAATTTTTAAACTTCAAGCGTAATATGAAAACAATTCAGAAATTAGGATTAGCCCTCTTTTTAATGGGACTTGGAGTTTTTATCTCACTGATATTTATCGGCAAATATGAAGTCACTCCTTCAGGATTTGAAGATTTTGTAAAAAGTAAAGGAATTAAAAGTGAACTTTTTATTAATCAAATAAAAGAGAGGGTTGTTGGAAAAGAGTTTTCTGGTGGCTTTGAAATTTCTTCAAAAATCACTTCAGCATTCAATAACGCCAATAAAATTCATAAAATAAAT
>JALWUJ010000079.1:15069-19805 GCA_027080135.1 Flavobacteriaceae bacterium
ATAGCGAATGGGACCAAGTAATTTGGGACAAGCCACATAGTTTTTCCTATCAATTAGCAAAAGCATCTGGCACCGGAATTGTAAAAGAAAATAAAGTGCTTTTTTGGTGGCTTACCTTTGGTTTGGGAATTTTTGGAGCTTTACTTTATATTATTCCGAATGTTGTTTTATTAGGTCCAAAAGGAATAAAAAATAATGGTATTTATCACAACATCGCTACCAACGGAAGAAGTTGGTTGGGCTGGATGGTTTTTGTGTTTTTGGTTAGCTTTTATTTACTTCTATATTTTAGACCCGATTATATTGTTAACTGGACCTATATAGTAGATCCAATTAGCAAAAGTATAAGCGGAGGTTTGGCGAGCCAATGGTTTTTATATGGATTTTTGTATTGTACAGTAATGTCTGTGATGGCGGTTAGAATGTACATTAAATACCGTCATAATAAGTACCAAATTTTACGAACCACATCGGTTTTATTTTTTCAAATAGTATTTGCTTTTTTAATACCCGAAATTTTAGTTCGGTTTGAAAAACCTTGGTACGATTTTAAAAATGCCTTCCCATTAGATTACGATTTCTTTTTTAAATGGAATTTAGATCAGTTATTGGCTAGTGGAGGTTTTGGGCTTTTCATCTTAATCTGGGGAATTATATTATCCTTGGTAATTGTTCCTGTAATGGTATATTTTTTCGGAAAAAGATGGTACTGCTCTTGGGTTTGTGGTTGTGGCGGATTGGCTGAAACTTTAGGAGATCCTTATCGACAACTTTCTAACAAATCTTTGAAAGCTTGGAAATTTGAACGATGGATTATTCATTCCGTTTTAATTTTTGCATTAATAATTACTGGATTTACTTTGTATGCCTATTTTTCAGGAAACCAAGAAGTACTCGGTATTAAAACCCAAACCATACAAGATATTTATGGATTCTTAATCGGTTCTATCTTCGCAGGAGTTATCGGAACAGGCTTCTACCCTATTTTCGGAAACCGTGTTTGGTGCCGTTTTGGTTGTCCGTTGGCTGCTTATATGGGAATTGTACAACGTTTTAAATCCCGATTCAGAATTACTACTAACGGAGGTCAATGTATTTCTTGCGGAAACTGTTCTACCTATTGCGAACAAGGAATCGACGTTCGTGCTTATGCTCAAAAAGGTGAAAATATTGTTCGTGCTAGTTGTGTAGGTTGCGGAATCTGTTCTGCTGTTTGTCCTAGAGGTGTTTTAAAATTAGAAAATGGTCCTGAAAACGGACGTATAAATCCAAATGAAATTTTATTAGGAAATGACGTAGATTTGATGACTTTAATAAATAAGACGGAAGTTTGAAGGCAGAAGACGGAAGACGGAAGACGAAAGATTGAAGATTGAAGATTGGAGATTGGAGATTGGAGATTGGAGATTTAAAACTAATAAAATAAAATGCAGCCCAACATAAAAGTCATCATCCCTGCTTATAACGAAGAAGCTTCCATTGGTTTGGTTATTGCTGCAGTTCCTAAAATTGTTTCTGAAGTAATTGTAATAAGTAACAACTCTACAGACAACACTATTAAAGTTGCAAAAAAAGCAGGCGCTACTGTTCTTACTAAAACACAAAAAGGGTATGGTTATGCTTGTTTAAAAGGAATGGATTACATTTCTGAACAATCCCAAAGTCTCGGAATAAAACCAGATATCATCGTTTTTTTAGATGGAGATTATAGCGATTATCCAGAAGAACTTACCAAAATAGTACAACCTATTATTGAAGACAATATCGATTTTGTAATTGGAGCAAGGGTTTCAGAATTGCGAGAAGAAGGCTCCATGACAAAACCACAGATTTTCGGAAACTTGTTAGCAACGAGTTTAATGAAATTATTTTTTAAATCTACATTTACAGATTTAGGTCCTTTTAGAGCCATAAAATACGACAAACTTTTGGCTTTAAATATGGAAGACAAAACTTATGGTTGGACGGTCGAGATGCAATTAAAAGCATTAAAAAAGGACTATTCTTATGTGGAAATTCCTGTAAAATACCGAAATAGAATAGGAGTTTCAAAAGTTTCAGGAACCGTAAAAGGTGCTATATTTGCGGGCATTAAAATTTTACTTTGGATATTCAAATATTCATTTAAAAAATGATTTTAGAAACTATTATTATTGTAATTTACTCTGTTGCCTTGTTACTTATTTTTATGTATTCATTGGCACAACTCAACTTGCTTTTTAATTATTTGAGAGCGAAAAAAAAGGTGGATAAAAGTGAATTATTCAATCTTTCAAAAGAAGAAGAAACCCCTTATGTTACTATTCAACTTCCCGTGTATAACGAGAAATATGTAATGGAACGCCTTTTAAACAATATTGCTAAAATTGAATATCCAAAAGATAAATTAGAAATTCAGGTATTAGACGATTCTACCGACGAATCTTTTGGGACTACAGCACTTCAGATTAAGGAACTTCAAAAAACAGGATTAGACATTCAGCATATTTCTCGTGAGGTTCGAAAAAACTTTAAAGCAGGAGCCTTAAAGGAAGGATTAAAAATTGCCAAAGGAGAATACATTGCTATTTTTGATGCAGATTTTCTTCCGCATAAAGATTGGCTTCAAAAAACCATTCCGTATTTTAAAAACCCTGAAATTGGTGTTGTCCAAACCCGTTGGGGACATTTAAATAGGCAATTCTCTTTGTTAACAAGAGTACAAGCATTTGCATTGGATGCTCATTTTACTCTGGAACAAGTTGGCAGAAATAGCCGAGGTCACTTTATTAATTTCAACGGAACGGCAGGAGTTTGGCGAAAAGAATGCATCATCGACGCAGGAAATTGGGAGGGTGATACTTTAACCGAGGATTTGGATTTAAGTTACCGTGCTCAGTTAAAAAACTGGAAATTCAAATATTTGGTTGATGTGGAAACTCCGGCAGAACTTCCCATTGTTATTAGTGCGGCACGTTCGCAACAGTTTAGATGGAACAAAGGCGGTGCAGAAAATTTTCAGAAAATGATGTGGCGGGTTTTAAAAAGCAAAAACATTTCGACCAAAACAAAAACACACGGTTTGCTTCATTTATTAAATAGCACGATGTTTTTAAATATATTGATTGTTGGTATTTTAAGTATTCCGATGTTGTATATTAAAAATGAATATGCACATTTAAAATTTTACTTTGTTGCTTTGAGTTTTTTTGTGATAAGTACTTTAATTTTCTTTGTTTGTTATTGGTTTACTTATAAAAACATTTATGGAGGAGGTTTCAAACAATTTTTAAAATATATTGGAATGTTTTTCTTGTTCTTTTCTGTAGCAATGGGATTTTCGTTACATAATTCTATAGCTGTAATCGAAGGACATTTGGGAAAGAAAAGTGATTTTATTAGAACTCCAAAATTCAATATCAATGCGGTAAAAGGAAGTTGGAAAGACAACATATACCTTTCAAAAAACATTTCGCCGAACGTTATTATTGAAGGTTTTTTAGTGCTTTATTTTGCTTTTGGAATTTATAGTGCTTTTGTAGTGGGGAATCAAGGTGGAGATTTTGGATTATTTCCTTTTCATTTAATGTTATTTTTAGGTTTCGGTTATGTGTTTATAAAATCGCTAATTTCTAAAGTGTAATTTAGTTAAGGTTTCATTCAATTTCATTACTTTTAAAACCGAAATGCAAACCAATTTAGATTCCCTTCATATTAATTTTGATTCTGAAAGTTTATTCTTTTTAAACTTAACTTTAGCTGTTATTATGTTTGGAGTAGCACTAAACATAACAATTTCAGATTTTTTAAGAATTATTAAAAGTCCAAAAAGTGTTTTAGTGGGTATATTGTCGCAATTTGTATTTCTACCCGCTTTTACTTTTTTATTAGTTTTTATTATAAAACCTATCCCAAGTATTGCTTTAGGAATGTTTATGGTGGCAGCTTGTCCTGGTGGAAATATATCGAATTTTATGACTCATTATGCCAAAGGAAACTCAGCTTTATCGGTTAGTTTAACTGCTATTGCTACTCTTTTTGCTATTGTAATGACACCTCTAAATTTTCAACTATGGTCTGGTTTATACAAACCAACTTCAAGCTTAATTAATAATATTTCTATTTCACCTATAGAAATGGTAAAAGTAATTTCATTGCTATTGGGGGTACCATTAATTCTGGGAATGTTGGTTCGGAGATTCTTTCCCAAAACAGCATTAAAAATCGCTCCTTATTTTAAAGTTGGTTCTATTTTATTCTTTTTACTACTCATTCTATTAGCACTATCAAAAAATATTGACATTTTTATGAGTCATATTCAGTATGTATTTATTTTAGTTTTGTTACATAATGTTTTGGCATTAACTTTAGGATATACAACAGCGAGCTTGTTTAAACTTTCAAAAAGAAATAGACGAACTTTAGCCATTGAAACTGGAATACAAAATTCAGGTTTGGGATTGTTACTAATTTTTAGTTTTTTTGATGGCTTAGGAGGAATGGCTCTTTTAGCAGCGTTTTGGGGAATTTGGCACATCGTTTCTGGACTTGCATTAGCTACCTTTTGGTCTAAAAGAAGAATTTAAAAAAAACAGATTATTTTGCAATTACTTTGGTTACGTTTTGTTCAGTTTTACCTTACTATAGGGTTTAAATTTTACTATAAAAATTTCAATGCTGTATATTTAGATAAAATTCCAAAAGACAAGGCGGTTATCTATTTATCAAACCATCAAAATGCACTGTTAGACCCTTTA
>JALWUJ010000080.1 GCA_027080135.1 Flavobacteriaceae bacterium
GTATTAGAAATTCCGTTAGCTCTATAAATATTTAAATCCGTTGAACTTAAAATGGTTATATCTGAAAACACCTTCGAGGTTAAAACTTCATCACTATTAATTAAATTAATTACACCATTATTAATAAGTGTACCTCCACCAGTGAATTCACCATATTCAAAATTTATTAATGAAGTAGAATGAACCTCTGCGCCCTCTGGAATAATTACAGTCCCAACTCCATTTAATAATGGTATAGTACCTTGATCCCAGTTTTGAGGATCCGACCAAAAATAATTGTCTCCATTTCCAGTCCAAGTATGAGTTTGTGAGAAACTATTTAAGCTAATTATTAAAAAAAGTATTAAAAAGGAGTAATTATTTTTCATACATCAATGATTTTAATAATCTAAATATACAATTAATTTTTAATATTGTGCAATGTTTTTATTTTGAATCTGTTATTAATCAATTAACTGTATCTTTGCAACCAAATTGGATTTGGAGCAAAAAAATTGTAAATTTACAAGACCAAACAAAACTTACATGTACGGACCCTTATTTTATTCAAAAATATTACTCTTTGGTGAGTACGGAATTATTAAAGATTCAAAAGGACTTTCCATCCCTTATAATTTTTACAACGGAGCCTTAAAAATTGATGAGCATCATACGATGAGTACGCACAGGTCTAACCAGACTTTGAAACGTTTTGCTGCTTATTTAGTGAACTTACAGAAAGAAAAATCGAATTTAGTAACTTTCGATATTGAAAAATTAAATAGTGATATTGGGAAAGGGCTATATTTTGATTCTAGCATTCCACAAGGTTACGGAGTAGGTAGTAGTGGTGCTTTGGTAGCTGCTATTTATGATAAATATGCTTCCAATAAAATTACAATTCTTGAAAATTTAACCCGCGAAAAACTTTTAACGCTTAAGTCTATCTTTGCTGAAATGGAATCTTTTTTCCACGGAAAATCTTCAGGTTTAGATCCGCTTAATAGTTATTTAAGTTTGCCAATACTTATCAATTCTAAAGATAATATTGAACCTGCTGGAATCCCTTCACAACCAGAAAACGGTAAAGGAGCAGTCTTTTTATTAGACAGTGGAACTACAGGAGAAACGGCTCCAATGGTTCAGATTTTTATGGAAAATATGAAGCAAGAAGGTTTCCGTAAAATGCTAAAAGATCAATTTACAAAACATACTGATGCTTGTGTTTCAGATTTCTTACAAGGAAATGTAAAATCACTTTTTGGAAATGTAAAAGAACTTTCTAAAGTGGTTCTCGATAATTTTAAACCTATGATTCCTCAAGAATTTCATAAACTTTGGAAAAAAGGAATCGATACCAATGCATACTACCTAAAGCTTTGTGGCTCTGGCGGAGGCGGATATATGTTAGGTTTCACCGAAGATATTGACAAAGCAAAACAAGCTTTAAAAGATTATAAACTGGAAGTGGTTTATAGTTTTTAGGAACTTCATTTGTGTACGTTGAGCGGAGCTGGAATGTGTTTATAGTACGTTTAAATTGATAATTCTTAAATTATTTCATGTTAAACAGAAAACAAAAATATTTTCTCTTAAAATTTTTCAGTCTGTTTTCCATCGTTCGTGGTTATAATATTTTAATTATTGTCATTGCTCAGTATTTAACTTCTATTTACATTTTAGCACCACATTTAGCCATTAAAGATATTTTTTTTGATGCCAATTTATTTATGTTGGTGTTGGCTTCTTCTTCTGCCATTGCAGCGGGATATATTATCAATAATTTTTACGATAGTGAAAAAGATTTAATTAATCGTCCAAGAAAAACCATGTTAGATAGGTTGGTAAGTCAGCGTACCAAACTAACTTCGTACTTTGTACTTAACTTTTTGTCGGTGATATTTGGCAGCTATGTTTCCTTTAAAGCTGTGGTGTTTTTCTCATTATATATCTTCGGAATTTGGTTCTATTCACACAAGCTTAAAAAATATCCTTTTGTCGGAAACCTTGTAGCAGCAACACTTGCAGTAATTCCGTTTTTTGCCGTTTTTATTTATTATAAAAATTTCGATTTGGTCATTTTTGTCCATGCTACCTTTTTATTCTTAATCATCGCTATGCGAGAATTGGTAAAAGATTTAGAAAATTTAAAAGGAGATTTAGCTCAGAATTACCGAACTATTCCGGTAGTTTATGGAGTGCAGACTTCAAAAAAAATGCTTTCCATTTTAAGTGCCTTCACTTTAATTCCTATTTATTTTTTATTGACTAAATTCAACATTGGTTATATGAATTACTTTTTCTTCGGAAGTATAATTGCCCTATTGGTATTTGTAATTCTTCTTTGGAAATCTAAAAACAAACTACACTATGTGGTACTTCATAATATCTTAAAATTTATTATTGTTGTTGGAGTTTTTAGTATTCCTCTTATTAATGTGAGTCGGATTTTAAATCGGGTAATGTAACAATTATCATGTTAGTATTTGCTACTTCAATCGCAATGCTTTCTGTATCTTTGCAAAAATTATAAAATGTCCTTGTTAAAGGAAAAAAACTATGAGCAAGCAGAAAGATAATAACCGAAAAGGAAAATCTTCATTTAAAGGAAAGAAACCTTATGTGAAGAAGACTCAAAATAATCCTTCAACACCATCGAAACCTTCAAACCCTTCCGATGGAATAAGGTTAAATAAATACATTGCCAATTCAGGAATTTGTTCTCGTCGTGAAGCAGATATGTATATTCAAGTAGGAAGCGTTTCAGTAAACGGAAAAATTATCAACGAAATGGGCTACAAAGTTAAGCCTACAGATGAAGTTAAATTTGATGGAAGGCGAGTAAACCCAGAAGCAAAAGCATACATTTTACTTAACAAGCCAAAGGGCTTTGCAACGACAACAAGCGATTCTAAAGGTAATACGGTGATGGATTTGGTGGCCAAAGCTTCCAATGTAAAATTGCATCCAATTGGAAGATTAGGTCGCAACGCAACAGGATTGCTATTGTTTACCAACGACGACGATTTTATGCAAAAATTTACGCGAAGAGGAGTATCGCGATTGTTTCATATAGAGTTGGATAAAAACCTAAAACCAGAAGATTTAAAAAAAATTAGAGAAGGTTTAAAAATCGAAGGAAAAACCATTGAAGTAGAAGATGTAAGTTGGGTAAACAACGCACCAAAAAAAGAAATTGGATTAAAAATTAAGCACATTGGAAACAGCGTAATTCGTACCATATTCGAGCATTTAAACTATAATGTAGTTAAAGTAGATTGCGTAACAATTGGACCACTTACCAAAAAAGATTTACCTCGCGGACGTTGGAGACCTCTAACCGAACAAGAAAGAAATACTTTTAGTATGTTATAAGCTTTTAGTAATTTTTTGTTCCAAAATTATTGAAAGAAGAAGAAAAAACCGAAAGCTATTTTTTAAATGAATAATCCCATAGAATTTTACCAACAACAAATTCAACTCTTCGAAAAAGAGTTAAAACAGTTTAATCTGAAACTTTTTAGATTGAGTATGATAAGGTTGACGGTGTTTTTAAGTTTGGCTTTTTGTGTTTGGTTTTTCTTCGGAAATATAAAAGTTCTAGCTCCAATTTTGGTACTCGGAATTGCCCTGTTTTTGTATTTGGTTTCCATGTATTCCGATTTAAAATTACTGAAAAGAAAAACGCAGCAACTTATTAAAATCAACCAAGTTGAAATAGATGTACTTAACGGAAACCTTTCCGAATTAGTTACAGGAGAAGAATTTAAAGATCCAAGTCACTTTTTTAGTTATGATATCGATTTGTTTGGGAAGGGTTCCTTTTTTCAATACTTAAACAGAACAACATTAAAGAATGGGAAAGAAAAATTGGCTTCTGTTTTTACTTCCAATGATATTGAAAAAATTGAATTCAAACAAAAAGCAATAAAAGAACTCGCCAAAAAACCCAATTGGCGACAGCAATATTCGGCAACGGGAAGCTTGATAAAAGTAGATGTAAGTATTGAAGCTATTGTAAATTGGTTAAAGAATCATGAGTTTTTTACAAACTCTATAATGAGATATTTACCAAATGTTTTTGGCGTAATTTCGGTACTATTAATTGTATTGGGATATTTTAATAAAGTGCCAAATATTGTAATTATCACTTGGTTTTTTATTGGACTTGGTATTACTGGAATATTTTTAAAAAAAATAAACAATCTGTATCTTTATGCCAATAAAGCAAAAGAAACCTTTAAACAATACCATCAATTATTAGCCTTTATTGAAACAGAAGAATTTACCTCAGAACTTCTTAAACAAAGACAACAAGAAATTAAAACGGAAGCAAAAAAAGCTTCTGAAATATTTCTAGAATTTTCAAAAATATTAGATGCTTTTGACCAACGGAATAATATGTTAATTGGAATATTTGCCAATGGTTTTGCCTTGCGAGATTTGCATCATTCCTATAAAATTGAACAGTGGATTCATACCTACGAAAAGAAGGTGGAAAGCTGGTTTGAGGTGATTGCTTTTTTTGATGCTCAAAATTCTTTAGCGAATTTTAAATTTAATCATCCCGATTTTTCGTTTCCTGAAATCACTTCAAATAAAACTACCATAAAAGCAGAAGATTTGGGTCATCCCTTACTTTCAAAAGAGAAGCGAGTTGTAAGTTCTGTAACCATTAATACCGAAGAGTTTTTTATTATTACGGGAGCAAATATGGCAGGAAAAAGTACCTTTTTACGAACGGTTTCTTTGGCTATTGTTATGGCAAATATGGGGCTTCCAGTTTGTGCAACCAGCTTTAAATATTCGCCCATAAAACTCATTACAAGTATGCGAACCAGTGATAATTTAAGCGAAGACGAATCGTATTTCTTTTCCGAATTAAAACGACTTAAGTTTATTGTTGACCAAATTGCAAACGACAACTATTTTATCATTCTCGATGAAATATTAAAGGGTACTAATAGCACCGACAAAGCCATTGGTTCACGGAAGTTTGTTCAGAAATTAGTTGCTTCCAATTCTACTGGAATCATTGCTACTCACGATTTAAGTCTATGCGAAATTACCGACGAACTTCCCGAGGTTAAAAACTATTATTTTGATGCAGAAATCATTAACGATGAACTTTATTTTGACTACAAGTTAAAAGATGGAATTTGCAAAAATATGAATGCTTCTTTCTTGTTGAAGAAGATGGATATTATTTAAATTTTATTCTTTTTTCATCTCTTAAATGAATTTTATGTTCAAGTTTTCCTTCTTCGTCGGATATTATTTCGAGAAATATTTTTTTTCCAGCTTCTTTATATGATTTGGTTTTAGGAATTTGTTTTAAATCTCTTATTTTTAAGTTAGAGAAAGGTATTGAAATCCAAAGGTCTGTGTT
>JALWUJ010000081.1:0-745 GCA_027080135.1 Flavobacteriaceae bacterium
ATATTAGATAAAATAAAATACCTTGTCCTAGAAAAAGAAATACAACCTCAAGGCAAATACGCAATATGCTTACTAAAAGACATCGAAAATAAATGAAAAAAATATTAATCATACTTGGAACAAGACCTGAAGCTATAAAGTTCGCCCCATTGATAAAAGAAATGCAGGACTCTAAAAAATTAACTCCTATAGTTTGTTCTACAGGACAACATAAAGAAATGCTTGAACAAGTGTTCAACTTCTTTTCCATAAAAGCAGATTTTGACTTAGCACTGATGACTAAAAATCAATCGTTAATGGATTTATCTTCTGTCGCTATGAAAAAACTAAACACTGTAATTCAAAATGTAAAGCCAGATATTATTTTTGTTCAAGGAGACACAACTACAGCTTTTATAGGTGCACTTGCTGGATATTACAACAAAATAAAAGTAGCTCACCTTGAGGCAGGACTTAGAAGTTTTAATGTTTACTCTCCTTTCCCAGAAGAAGGTAATCGCAAATTAATTGGTTCGATAGCAAATTTTCACTTTACCCCAACAAAAACAGCGACAATTAACCTACAAAAAGAAGGAATTTATGAAAATATTTTTGAGGTAGGAAATACCGTTATCGATGCTCTATTATCAGCTCTAAAGATATTAGAGAAAAGTAAATTAAATTCACAATTAGAAAAAAAATACAACCAAAATATCCTCAAAAACAAAACGATTCTGATAACAGCACATAGAAGAGAAAGCTTTGG
>JALWUJ010000081.1:755-1185 GCA_027080135.1 Flavobacteriaceae bacterium
TTGAAGAACTATGTGAGACTATCAAAGAATTAGCTAATGAAAACCCAGATTTTTCATTTATCTTTCCTGTACATTTAAATCCTACAGTTCAACAAACAGTTTATAATAAACTAAATAACGTTGAAAATATTCATTTAATCTCTCCACTTAATTACGCCGAACTTATCTGGTTAATGAGTAAATCTTATTTAATTATTACAGATTCTGGTGGGATTCAAGAAGAAGCTCCTGCTCTAGGTAAACCTTTGATAGTTGTTAGAGATGTTACAGAACGAACTGAAGGTATAGATGCAGGAACAGGCATTTTAACCGGTACTAACAAGTCAAAAATTAAACACGCTTTCAATTTATTGACTCAAAACCAAGAGACCTATAACAAAATGAGCTCTACACAAAACCCATACGGAGACGGTACAAGCTCAAAACAAAT
>JALWUJ010000081.1:1195-5338 GCA_027080135.1 Flavobacteriaceae bacterium
TCTCGTTCCTATCCAGCTTACTTCGATACGGGAGGAGGTGCGTTAATGCGCCAAGCACAAGTGGAAATCCTTAGAAAAAATGGATTTGAAGTAATCGTTGTTCTTCCAAATTATGGTAAAAACACTCTGGAATTAAAAGCAAACAATATATTACTCATTCCTTTCAAACATTTTGAAAGGTTTACATATTGGAAACATCGTAAAGGTATTATTGATTGTTTTTTGGATAAGTGGGTAAAAAATAGCATCACCTATTTGAAAGATAAAATCAACAAAAATGATATGGTTTTTGCTACTACAGGAGGAGAATTTGGTGCATTGAAATTAGGAAGCCTACTTAAAGATGCAACAGGTTGTAAATTCATTATTAACTATCACGACCCTATTGCCTTTACTAGTGTCAACGGTACTACACAAGAGAGTGACACCAACATAAACAAAGATAAAAAAGAAGGAGAATACTTAAAAAATGTAGATTTTATTATCACTTCCTCTGATGTAATACGTTTTTCGTTACTTCAGAAACATCCATTTCTTTTAAAAGATAAAATAAAAACGAACTATTTTGGATACCTCAAATCATTACCATCTTATAAAACCGAACATAAAAAAAACAAAGTAACTATTGTATATGGAGGTTCTTTTGCTAACCTTCAACAACCTGAACTACTCATAAAAGTAGCAAAAGACATAAAAGAAATAGAAGTTGTTTACATTGGAAACCATAAAAATTACGCACCATTAAAGGAATACAAAAATCAATGTAAACTACTTCCTGCCATGCCTTACGATGAATACATAAAATACTTACAAAAAAATGCCGATATAGGATTTGTTAGTCTAACTAATGATTATTACGGAGCCTGTGTCCCCTCGAAATTATATGAATACATAAATGTAGGACTTCCAATAATTGGTGCACTTCCTAATGGTGATGCCAACAACATTATCAACGAAAAAGAATACGGTTTGTCTTGCCATTTTTCAGATGAGAAAACGCTAAAAAACAATATTACTAAACTACTTGACGCAAACAAAAGAAGATATTTCCAACAAAAAATAAAAGCCGAACGTGAAAAATGGAAGATGGAACATCGGATGAAAGATGTTATTAATATCATCAAGTCATTATAACAAAAAAAAAAGCTACAACAAAATGTTGTAGCTTTAGTCATTAACACGGTTATTTCTTAGCTCCTTTATCTAAAATAATATCCCTACTCTTACTCCTGCTCTACCCATTATTCCGTTTTTTATGAAATTACTAATAAATTCTTCTTTTAATGGGTATGTATATTTTTTTTCTCCGCTGTAAGTAGCCAATTGACCCCCTCCTCCTGCATAAAAATCAAAAACAAGACGATTGGATATTGTCCATCTTAACCCAAAAAGAGAACCAAAACCTACATTGCTTAATTGAGCATTTCCATCGCTACTGATGGGAATAGAATCTTGTTCATGAGTTCTTAATGAATCAACAGTCTCAACAAACTTCTTGTTGAAATAATCCTTTCCTATTTTAAATGTAGCATTAAAATAATTGACATAAGGAGAGATATAAAAATTAACTTTATAATTATCTCTCTTAGAAACATTATCAAAAATTAAATTGTAATCTGCTTCTAATTTCACTCCCTGACCATTTACAGTTGGCTCTGAAAGAGCATCTGTACCCGATAAATATAACCCTGCTTGAAGCATAAAACTATTTTTGCTTGACAATTTCCTCTCATAACCAAACTGAATCAGATTATCTGCTAAATTAGTCGGAAGCATAAAAAATTGATTTTTATATTCTACCTGACTTTTTGGTGGTTCTTCAACTTGATTTGTTTGAGCTTGAGAAGCAAAGGTAAGCCCCAATGCCATAATTGCGATGAATGTTCTTTTTGCCTTTTTCATAATCTTTAAATTTTAATGTTTTTACAAAGATATGAATTAATCTCCCTTCGGCACATCAATTTTCACTTCAGTCTTTATCTAATACATATACAAATAAAGAAACAAAACACTAATAAACAACGTGTTATAATTTATAAAACTTATTTTACACAACCACTAAAAAGGAAAATTATCGGAAACACGTATCCCAACAACACAAACATCATCTACTTGTTCATTTTTGCCTTTCCATGTTATAAAGTTATGTTCAACTAGTTTCTCTACTTTTCTCATTGGTAAATCTTTATTAGAGAGTAATAATTTTTTAAACCTTTTGGACATAAACTTTTTATCACGCTCACCTCCAAATTGATCGGCATAGCCATCTGTAAAAAGATAAATTTCATCATCCACTTGTAATTGTACCTCGTGCAAGGTGAAAGGATGCTGAGGTTTAGCATGTAGACCAATAGGTTGTTTGTCTCCTTTTATTTCGTATAAAAACGAACCGCTTTCCTCATTGACTAAAGAAGGAATAGCCTCTTGTCCATTAACAAACAACGGATATTCTGAATGACGCACTACCCAAACAGGATTATTTGCTCCTGAAAAGTACAGCTTTTTAGTTTTTTTATTAAAAGTACAAAAGGACAAATCCATCCCATCTTTAATTTTTGGATTGGGATGATGTTGCTCTAAAGTAAATTGGACTTTTTTATTTAATTCGTCTAATATCTCATTAGGATGTAATATTTTTTTTTCATAAAAAATCTCATTTGATAAGATAGTCCCAATTAGAGAAATAAAAGCCCCCGGTATCCCATGACCTGTAGAATCCGCGACACAAAATAGCACAAAATCATTTTGCTGTTGCCACCAATAAAAATCACCACTTACTACATCTCTAGGACGATATAAAAGAAAAGCATCTTTAAAAAAGTCTGTAATCTTATTTTCAGGCAATGACGCCTCTTGAATTAATTGAGCATAATCAATACTTTCTTTTATTTCTTTGTGTTGTTCTTCCAATACATTCTTCTGCTCAAAAATTTGTTGACTCTGTAATTCGATGTACTCTTTTTCCTGTTCTATGGTTAAGGTAGCTTTCTTTATTTTATTTTCTAATATTTCTTTCTGTTTTATCAACTGATTAATCTTCCATCTAACAACTAATAAAACAATAAGAATAATCAAAACCACAACCAAGATAATAAACCACCATTCCATCCAAAAAGGAGGTAAAATAGTAAACGATACTGTTATCGGAGTTGAGTTCCATTTTCCTTTATTATTTGAACTTAACAATTTTAACGTATATTTTTGAGGAGGCAAATTCGTAAAAGTTAAATAACTCCTATTAGAAGGAGCTGACCAGTGCTTACTCAACCCCTCCAAGAACCACTTATAACGCACGTTTCGAGGTCTGTTTAAATCTATCCCTATAAAATCTAGGGCAATATTATTCTGTGAATATGGAATTTCTATATTCTTATGATTTCTCCATATCTTTCGATTTCTTTTATCTATATCATAAGACTCAACGGAAAGTATTTGAAGAATTGGAGGCAGGTAATTTGTTTTATAGTGAAAAGGACTGGAAGAAGCTAATCCATTTACCGTTCCCAATAGCAATGTTCCCGTATTCGTAAACAAGATAGATTTTTCTATTATTTCTCCTCCTTCAATTCCTTCAGCATTACCAAAAAATTCAACATCTAAAACCGCAGAATCATTTAGTCTTACAACATCAATTCCACGTTCATTTCCACATCGGATTTTCCCTGTTGCATCAACTGCCAAAGCATAAATATTGTTTGATGTCAGACCACTTTCTTTTGAAATATGTTGTGCAGAAACAATATGATTAAAATCAAAATCATCTACGATAAAGAAACCATTGGCATCGGTTGTTATATACATTCTTCCGTAACCTGAAACCAAAGAGGTTATGTTTTCAATTTTTTCATTAAAATTAGGCGTGATAAAACCTCCTTTTTTTAATTTTATACGGATTCCTCCATAGCGATAAGCAAACCAAATATTCCCATAACTGTCTTTTGCTATTGACGATACCAAAAACGATTCTAAAGATACATCATTGTGTTGAGTAATGGTATAAACATCCGGAAATCGAGTGAATGATACGTTATTAATCCCTTCGTCTGTTCCTACCCAATAAGTAGTTGAATTTTCTTGCAATACTGCATAAATTTCACTTCCGGACAATCCTGAAGAAGTAGAGATAATTTGAAAGGATGAAAA
>JALWUJ010000082.1 GCA_027080135.1 Flavobacteriaceae bacterium
TTTATCTTTGATTTTTATATACCAAGTTTGGAAACGAAAAACCCTGTACCCTCGTTGGATACTAATATTTTATCCATTATTACCTTTTATATTGCAAGGGTTTATCGGAAAATTACTAACCGGTAATGCTTGGACTATTGTAATGGGAGGGTTTCTAAATTTAATTTTAGTGATTTTTTTCACTGCTTCCACAATTGCTTTATGGAAAGTAAAACAAAAGGAATGTTTGTAATATACCTACAAGGTCTTTAAAACTTGTATTCAAAGATTCAATTTAGTGAAAATTGGAGAAATACTTGTTTAAAACTAATACTCTGTCTTATCCACTTTTTTAGCCCAATTATTAAAAACATTTACTCCCTCGTTTTGTAAAATCCTTACAAAAGGAATGTTTCGGTTTTCAATAGGTTTTTCAATTTCATCGTAAATAAACTGGTCGTCAAAATCTATTTCGGCTGCATCGTTTTTATCACAAGCATAAAATACTTTTTTAGGTCTAGCCCAATAAATGGCACCCAAGCACATCGGGCAAGGCTCGCAAGAGGTATAAATAACACAATCGACTAGTTGAAACGAATTTAGTTTTTCGCAAGCATTTCTAATAGCAACCACTTCGGCGTGAGCGGTTGGGTCGTTGGTTGAGGTTACTGCGTTATTCCCTTCAGCAATAATTTTTCCGTCTTTTACCACCACGGCACCAAAAGGTCCACCATGATTGGTGTCCATTCCTTCTTGAGCCAAAGCGATGGCTCTTCTCATAAATTTTTTATCTTGATCTGTCATTTTCTTCAATTTAATTAAGCACGAAATTAAAAAACATCTGTTGATTATCGCTTAATTTCTTTCATAAGAAATAAACAATAATTAATTTTTCCATTATGATTTCCTTTAGAAAATATAAATGTTAAAATTAGTACATTTGCTTTCGTTTAAATTTAGAAATATATGAGCACACCAGAAAAAAAGTTTTTATCAGATATAGAAATTGCACAAGCAAACAAAATGGAGCATATTAGAGATATTGCTGTAAAATTAAACATCGAAGAAGATGATTTAGAAATGTACGGAAAGTACAAAGCTAAACTTCCTATTCGATTAATCGATGAAGATAAAGTAGCAAATAGCAACTTAATTCTGGTTACCGCTTTAACGCCAACACCTGCTGGTGAAGGGAAAACAACAGTTTCTATCGGTTTAACCGAAGGGATGAATAAAATAGGAAAACAAACAACCGTAATTTTAAGAGAACCTTCTTTAGGACCTGTTTTTGGAATTAAAGGTGGAGCTGCTGGCGGAGGATATTCACAAGTAGTGCCAATGGAAGATATCAATCTTCATTTTACAGGTGATTTTTCTGCAGTTGAAAAAGCCAATAATTTGCTTTCTGCTTTGGTGGATAATAACATTCAGTCTAAAACTAGAAACTTAGGAATCGATCCTCGTACCATCGCTTGGAAACGAGTAATGGATATGAACGATCGTGCTTTACGTGATATTACGATTGGTTTAGGCGGAACAGCAAACGGAATTCCAAGACAAGATGGTTTCAACATTACTCCTGCTTCCGAAGTAATGGCGATACTTTGTATGGCAAAGGATTTTTCAGATTTAAAAAATCGTTTAGGGAATATATATATAGGACAGACTTTCGATAAAAAACCAATTTATGCTAGAGATGTAAAAGCTGAAAATGCGATGGCAATTTTATTGAAAGATGCTATTAATCCTAATTTAGTTCAGACTTTAGAAGGAAATCCAGCGATAATTCACGGTGGGCCATTTGCAAATATTGCACAAGGAACCAACACGATTTTAGCAACTAAAATGGGAATGACCATGTCTGACTATGTAGTTACCGAAGCAGGTTTTGGAGCTGATTTAGGTGCGGAGAAATTTCTAGATATCAAATGTGTTTCTGGTGGATTAAAACCAAAAGTAGTTGTGCTTGTTGCAACGATTAGAGCTTTACGTCATCACGGAGGTGCTACAAAAGACCAGTACAACGACGCCAATGTAGAACGTGTAGAAAAAGGATTTACCAACCTTGAAAAGCACATTGAGAATATGAAGAAATTCGGGTTGAATCCAGTAGTAGCAATCAATTCATTCTTTACAGACAGTGCAGAAGAAGTAGCATTGGTACAAGAAAAATGTGCAGCTTTAGGAGTACAAGCAGTGGTTTCTGAAGGCTTTTCAAAAGGAGGAGAAGGAACAAAAGACCTAGCAACTGCAGTAGTAGCAGAAATTGAAAAAGGAGAAAACGCTTTCAAACAAATATACGATTGGAACGCTCCAGTAAGAGAAAAAATTGAAACCATTGCTCGTGAAATTTATGGTGCAGAAGGAGTAGAATATTCTAAAAAAGCTTTATTAGGCTTAAAGAAAATAGAGAATTTAGGGTTGAGTAATTTAGCTGTTTGTATGGCAAAAACACAAAAATCTTTTTCAGACAACGATAAGTTGGTAGGAAGACCAACAGGATTTAAAGTTACCGTAAGAGAATTTGAATTTGCTGCAGGAGCAGGATTTATAATTCCTATTTTAGGAAATATGATGCGTATGCCAGGATTGCCTGCGGTACCAGCTTCCGAAGGAATGTCTATTGATAACAACGGGAAAATTTCTGGATTATCTTAAAGCCCAATTTCAAAGTTAACAGATTCTCAAAACCTGTTTTTTATAGTAAACAAGCCAATCTAGTAGGTTTTTAAAACCTACTAGATTTTGTTTTTAATTGCAATAAAAAGTAACATCGGTTAAATCTCGGTCTTTTAAAATAGCAGAAAAATTTTGAGAAGCTGCTTCAGGGCAAACTAAGTTTTGAAAATCTGTTTCAGAAATACGATCGGTATATTCAACAAAAAAGACAGCTTTGTTTGCAGAAATATAAGGAGATAGCTGTTGGTAGAAATCATCTACATAAGCATCTTCAGATAAAAACCAATCAAATTCATCTACCATTTCAGGAACTAGTTCTTCTGCATTTTTCTGTCCTATGGACAAGCCTCTATTATGTGCTTCTTCAATTAGCCATCTGCTGTATGTTTTAGCATCTTCTTGGGTTAAATTAAAACCCGTATTATTTTGGTAACCGTTAATATTATCGGGTTCAAAACCATCAAAACCTTTTTGTTTAACCATATCAAAACGAGCTCTCATAATAGGAGCAAGCAAGTCTATTTCTCGAATGTCCAACCAGTTTTCATCTTCAAAACCTTCATAAACATTTCCGATGACTTCTTCTGGAAAATCAGAAGCATCTTCTCTATAACTTTCAACACTTCCCACAGATAAATAGGCGATTACTTTTTTTCCTTGTGCCTGTAAATTGGTAACCAATTCTGGTGTGGCATCAAAGGCATCAATGTCAATTACTTCTGCTTCCGTTGTAAAATTATTTGGCAATTCATCCAGACGCCATTCAAAAGTAGTTCCAGGAGTTGGAATATAGATGCTAAAGTTGGGTGTATTATCGTTAGTTATGGGCGAATCATTAGAATCGGAACAGCTAAATTGAAATGTAGTTCCAAAGAAAAGAGCGAGATAAAATAAATACTTCATAAATAATCAAATTTGTTTTTTAAAAAACGGATTCACGGTTGATAAATTGTGCTATTTATTTTAGAAAAAACGAAATAGAAACATAATATAACCCTAACATTTGTTATTTTTGCAGTCTGAATTTAAACACCGAAAACTATCGGGATAAACACCTTATTATGAATTTACACGAATATCAAGGAAAAGAAATGTTAAACAGTTTTGGAGTGCAAATCCAACGAGGAATCGTTGCACAAACTCCTGCTGAAGCAGTTGCAGCAGCAAAAAAACTAACAGAAGATACAGGAACAGGTTGGCACGTTATTAAAGCTCAAGTTCACGCAGGAGGAAGAGGAAAAGGAGGAGGAGTAAAATTAGCCAAAAACTTAGAAGAAGTAGAAAAAATAGCAGGTCAGATTATCGGAATGCATTTGGTAACTCCACAAACCAGTGCCGAGGGGAAATTGGTAAATCAGGTTTTGGTTGCGGAAGACGTTTACTACCCAGGTGAAACTGAAACCAGTGAATTTTATATGAGTGTTTTAATGAATCGTGCTACAGGAAGAAATATGATTATGTATTCTACCGAAGGAGGAATGGATATTGAAGCAGTTGCAGAAAATACACCACACCTTATATTTACAGAAGAAATAGATCCTGCATTAGGATTATTAGGTTTTCAAGCTAGAAAAATTGCTTTCAATTTGGGTCTTAGCGGAAAAGCATTTAAAGAAATGACCAAATTTGTTTCGGCACTTTATACGGCTTATGTAAAATCGGACTCTTCTTTATTTGAAATCAACCCAGTTTTAAAAACAAGTGACGAAAGAGTAATCGCTGTAGATGCAAAAGTAACCATAGATGACAATGCTCTTTTTCGCCATAAAGACTATGCTGAATTAAGAGATTTACGTGAAGAAAACCCCGTAGAAGTAGAAGCAAAAGCAGTAGGATTAAGCTATGTAGATTTAGATGGAAATGTAGGTTGTATGGTAAATGGTGCTGGATTGGCAATGGCAACTATGGATTTAATTAAACAAGCAGGTGGAGATCCAGCTAACTTTTTAGATGTTGGAGGTACTGCAGATGCAGAACGTGTTGAAATTGCATTCAACTTAATCCTGAAAGATCCAAATGTAAAAGCCATTTTGGTAAATATTTTTGGAGGAATTGTGCGTTGTGATCGTGTAGCACAAGGTATTATTGATGCTTATAAAAGTATAGGAAATATTGAAGTTCCAATTATTGTTCGCTTGGAAGGAACCAATGCAGACATTGCTAAAAAACTTATTGATGAAAGCGGATTGGATGTTTATAGTGTAATTGAATTTCAAGAAGCAGCAGATAAAGTTCAAGAAGTATTGGCTTAATGTAACTGAATACTTTATAATATCTTTAAGAAGCCTTATTTATTTAAGGCTTTTTTTTGTTTTAAATTGAGTTTTTTTATTCCATTTCAATTTAAAAAAATAAAATTTTATTAAAAGAATATCCGTAAAAAAAGGGTGTCAATTTTAGAATAATTAATTTTTTAGATAAGAAAATTACCTAAAATTATCATTTTTATAATGAGACTGTAAGATATTTCTGATTAAATGTTAAATTAATTAGAAAGATGTTAAAGTTAGGTAATTATATGTTAATCTGTAAGTTATATGTAACATTTGTGACATAAATATAATAATAACAGGATTATATTTGCACCATCAAATAAAGATATTATCTTTACAAGATTAAGAAATGAAATTGTGTTTATCCCCAATTTTAACACAAGGAAAATTTTTAAGAAAATGGTTGAGATTTCATAATTGAAATTTAATTTGGTTAGTTAGTTGATATAAACCGTACGTTACTCAATCGATGTACGGTTTTTTTATGGGTTAAACTGAACTAACTATCCCGTTGTTTTTCTGAAATATTTAAGGAAGTATTTAATGATTTTTTTAATTCAGAAAGCTCTTCTTTAGTAAGATTCCTCCATTCACCAATGGGTAAACTTCCTAATTTTATATTCATAATTCGTACTCGTTTTAAGCTAATAACTTCATAGCCCAAATGTTCGCACATTCTTCTAATCTGACGATTCAAGCCTTGGATTAAAGTTATTTTAAAAACATATCTACCTATTTTTTCTACTTCACATTTTTTAGTTACCGTTTCTAAAATAGGAATTCCAGTACTCATTCGCTTTATAAAATCGTCTGTAATTCTGCGATTTACTTTTACAATGTATTCCTTTTCGTGACGGTTTCCAGCGCGTAATATTTTATTAACTATATCACCATCGTTAGTCATTAACAATAATCCTTCACTTGGTTTATCAAGCCTTCCGATATGAAAAATACGCTCTTTATGGTTTATAAAATCCACTACATTTCCTTCAATTCGTCTGTCGGTAGTACAAGTAATCCCAATGGGTTTATTTAATGCTATGTAAACAAGGTTTTCATTTTCGGTAATTAGTTTTCCATTTACTTTAATAACATCATCTGGCATTGCTCGATCTCCTAATTTTGTTTCCTGGCCATTAATAGTAACGCAACCTTGCTCAATTAGTTTGTCTGCTTGCCTGCGAGAGCAAAACCCACTATCACTAATAACTTTGTTTAATCTTTTTGAATCGGGATGGTGTGCCATAAGTATTTAATTCCTGCAAAATTAACGGAAATAAACCAAAGATTGAAGATTGAAGTGGCTAGATATTCAAAACATAAGTACACGTACGAATTTTATTGTGTGAAAATTGACAATTTTTTTTCTACAAAACACTTTTCATTTAACTTTGTTATTTTTATAGTCTAATTTACAACAATATATCAGTCAATATCTATGTGAGAAACTACTGATATATTTGCGTTGGGTGTAATTAGAAAATCAAGATAAATTTGGAATTTTTACCAATAATTGGTAAATTTGAATAAATATTATTTTAATATGAAAAATACATCTATATCACTCGGAAATTATTTTGATCAGTTTGTTAGTTCACAAGTTTCTGTTGGAAGATACAAAAATGTGAGTGAAGTAATTCGTGCTGGACTTCGACTTTTAGAAAATGAGGAAAGTAAAGTAATTGCCTTAAGAAACGCCATCCAAGAAGGGCTGAACAGTCCTCTAGTTGAGGATTTTGACTTTGATAAAAATCTAAAAAGACTAAAAGCAGAAAAAAGAAAAAATGGCTAAAGTTGTACTGAGGCAAGAAGCTATTGACGACTTAAATAGCATTTGGAACTATACTTTTGAAAAATGGTCAGAAAAACAAGCCAATAAATATTATGCAACAATAAAAATGACTTGTAATGGAATTGGAGAAAATCCCGATATAGGAAAAGAATATGAAGGTATAAGCGAAAACTTACTCGGACTAAAATCTGGAAAACATATAATTTTTTATCAGCAAATATCAAGTGATAGAATTGAAATTATAAGAATTCTACACGAGCGAATGGACTTGAAAAATAGAATAATTGAATAATAAACTACACCCAACAACGGTTAAAGATTTATAACAGCATCGGGTAAAATCTCATAGGTTTGTTTATTTTTATGGTGGAAATTTTTCTGTGGGAAAATTATCCACATTAAATCCGTTACAAACTTTAATCAAACCTTTGATAAAGTTATTACCAATACGGGTTTACTATATCAAAAACTTAAAAAAGATAAAAACTTTATTATTTTAGTTTTTCCAATTCTCCTTGAAAGCGTTTGATAGCATCTCTCATTTTAGCAGCTGCTAAAAAATCCAATTCTTTTGCCGCTTTTTCCATAGCTTTTCGAGTATCTCTAATTTTCTTTTCAAGCTGAGGTTTGGTTAAATATTGGTTTTCAGATTCTGCAGCAAGGTTTTCAAATGTATCAAAACTATAAGCATCGGTTTTTGCTTTGGTTAGTGCGTTATCCAAAGATTTTTTTATTGCAGTTGGAGTGATGTTGTGTTTGGTATTGTAAGCAATTTGTTTTTCACGACGGTAATTAGTAGCATCGATAGTTGTTTGCATACTTTTGGTAATTTTATCTGCATACATAATTGCTTTTCCGTTTAAGTGACGTGCTGCACGTCCTACCGTTTGAGTAAGTGATCTTGCTGAACGTAAAAAACCTTCTTTGTCTGCATCTAAAATAGCGACCAGAGAAACTTCTGGTAAATCCAATCCTTCCCTTAAAAGATTCACTCCCACCAAAACATCAAAAATTCCCAAACGTAAATCTTGCATGATTTCAACACGCTCCAAGGTATCAACATCACTATGAATATACCGACAACGAATCTGAATTCGGCTCATATATTTTGTCAATTCTTCTGCCATACGTTTGGTCAATGTGGTTACCAAAACACGTTCGTCTTTTTCTACTCTTAACTGAATTTCTTCTAATAAATCGTCAATCTGATTCAAACTAGGACGAACTTCAATCGGAGGATCTAATAAACCTGTCGGGCGGATAATTTGCTCTACATAAACGCCGCCGCTTTTTTCCAATTCATAATCTGCAGGAGTTGCACTAATGTAAATTACTTGGTTTTGCATCATTACAAATTCGTCAAATTTCAAGGGACGGTTATCCATTGCAGCTGGTAAACGGAAACCATATTCAACCAAATTTTCTTTACGAGAACGGTCGCCACCATACATCGCAGAAACTTGCGGAATGGAAACGTGACTTTCATCAACAATCATTAAATCATCATCTGGAAAAAAGTCTAATAAACAGAAAGGTCTGGTGCCTGGTTTTCTTTTATCTAAATAACGTGAATAGTTTTCAATCCCGCTACAATAGCCTAATTCACGTATCATTTCTAAATCGAAATTGGTTCGTTCGTCCAATCTTTTTGCTTCTAAATGTTTTCCTATTTCCTTGAAATATGCTAGCTGTTTGGTTAAATCATCTTGAATATCTACAATGGCTTCCTGTAAAATATCGGGCGATGTTACAAACATATTTGCCGGATAAATATTCAGCAATTCGTATTTTTCTACAACTTCGTTGGTTTGTGCGTTGAAAACTTCAATTTCTTCAATTTCATCTCCAAAAAAATGAATCCGAAAAGCATCATCTGCGTAACTTGGATAGACATCTACCGTATCTCCTTTTATTCTGAAACTTCCGTGATGGAATTCCGCTTCGGTACGAGAATACAAACTCTGTACTAAACGATGAAGCAGTTTGGTTCGGGAGATAATCTGTCCTTTTTCAAGTTTTATAATATTTTTCTGAAACTCGGTAGGATTTCCAATACCATACAAACAAGAAACCGAAGCAACCACAATAATATCACGCCTTCCCGAAAGTAGGGAAGAGGTAGTACTCAATCGCATTTTTTCGATTTCTTCGTTAATAGAAAGATCTTTTTCTATATAAACTCCACTGGAAGGAATGTAGGCTTCAGGTTGATAATAATCGTAATACGAAACGAAATACTCCACGGCATTGTTTGGGAAAAATTGTTTAAACTCAGAATATAATTGAGCAGCCAGTGTTTTGTTATGTGCTAATATTAAAGTAGGTTTTTCAACTTGCTCAATAACATTAGCAACGGTAAATGTTTTTCCAGATCCTGTAACTCCTAAAAGTGTTTGGTGTGTTTCGCCAGATTTGATACCATCCACCAATTGTTTTATCGCTTGGGGCTGATCTCCTGTGGGTTTAAAGTCTGAAACAATGTTGAATTTCACTTGGAATTATTTGAATGAAACAAAACTACGGAATGAGACACGAATTGCACGAATTTTCACGAATGTATTTTTAGTGATTAGACGATTTCGAGTCATCTAATAGCTAATCACCTTTCCAGAGTTTATTTCATAGTTTCGGAACCGGGAGGGTTAAAGATTTAATACCTACAAGGTTTTAGAAACCTTGCAGGAAACTAAGGTTTTTTTCTTGGTAAAGTTTTAAACTTTGTTAGAGTTAAGATTTAGATTAACTTTTTCTAGGCTTCATTTTAAGATTTACTTTCACCTTATCGTTAATAATTAACCTAATATAGTAAACAGGATTATTATAGGTTTCCATATCGAACGCATATTTAAATTCGTGTTTTCCAGCTTCTTGATTATGTTTTAAACCTATTAGGTTTTAGAAACCTTACAGGAAACTAAGATTTTCTTCTTGACAAAGTTCCAAACTTTGTCAGAGCTGAGATTTGGACTAACTCTTTCTAGGTTCCATTTTAAGATTCACTTTCACCTTACCATTAATAATTAACCTAATATAATAAACGGGGTCATTGTAGGTTTCCATATCGAACGCGTATTTAAATTCGTGTTTTCCTGCCTCCTGATTTGGATTGTTATAAAGTTCTCTAACAATAATGTTTTGTTCGTTAAACAAGCCCATAGTAATGTTGGAGTTCTTATGAATATTGTATTTAAATTTACCAACAAGACTGCTATGTTTTGTAACTGTTTTTTGGTAATAAGTCTTGTATTGAGTAGGTTTTAACTCTGGAGAAGGAAGTCCTAACAAATTAGAAACATATTTTTGGTAGTAATGGGAATTATTTTCATCAAAACCATCAATTTCTTCAATTGGGTATTCGTCTGTTAATGCCCAAACAGCATATTGTCCTATAGTATTGAAGCTCTTATTTTTCTCTATTTCGGAAGTTAACTTCACTAAATTTTCTGAAGCCATTTCTCCTAAATGAAAAGTATCGTTTTCACCCGAAGCTGAATAGTATTCTTGAATACACATTCCAAATAAATTTTTATTTAAAGACTGATTTGGTTTTAACGCAATCATTTCTTCTTGAGTAATAATAATATCCTGAATTTCTGTTGAATCTGAAACAAACTGTTGTCCATTCGGGATTTTTATTACAATACTTTTGTTGGTTTTATTGGTTATTTCAATTGAAATGGGTTGGTAATAATGAGTACTTTCTGAATTACCGTTAATCTTTAAATGAATGATATTTTTTTCTAAGGCAGTTTTTAAATCGTAGGTTGAAAAAAGTGGTTTACTAGCAGAAACAAAAATAATAAGTACTGAAAAAAGAAGAAACTGTTTCATGAATTGATTTAATTGGTTTTTAAATCAACGTGAAATTTTTAGAAATCGTATTTAATAACCCTTCCATAGTTTATTACGAAGTTTCAGAACTGGAAGAGTTAAAGGTTTATACTTACAAGGTTTTAAAATCCTTGCAGGAAACTAAGACTTTTCCTCTTTATTAAAATACACTAAATAATAGTACATCTGCTTTTCTTCGTCCCAACCTTTTTCTACAAATTTATCGGCAGATTCTGGGTTGATAAAATCTAGTTTTATCTGAACATTAGTATCCAAATTAATTACATTCTTTATCTTTTTTCTAGCTGCAGTAACTGCCGTATTTGCAATTGGAAATTCAGTTAAATCTTCAATTTTATATTTGGGTGCTTGTTCGGTTTTATAATGTCTAAACTCTGGAATTAAATCGGGATTGTCAATTACTTCATTCATAAATGATGATTCCTCAAACGTATCGTTTTTTGCAAAATGGTTGACTGCTCGGTTCATAAAAAGAACTTCTTCCTTTTTATCTTCAGCTGGTAAAACCACGTCTTTTGCAAAATCTTGACAGAATTTTAAATACTTTTTGGTATAAAAATTATCATCTTCAAAAGCATCAACTCCTAAAAAAGATTCCAACCAATAACGAGTATCATAACGGTTACTGTCTATGGAAAGAATTTTATATCCTTCTTCTTTTTTTACATTAAAAATAAGTGCTCCTTTATCTAATTTGTTCAAATTTACACCCTGTTGTAAGTGTGCTTCTAACTGGCTTTCAGTTTCAGAAAATTGAAGAAAATCTTGCTTAATTTCAGATTTAAAGATTCCTAAAGCATCTACTTTTTCGTTATTAATTTGCATATTTTCAAAATGCACTACATATACTTCTCCAGGTTTTATATGTGGATGTAATGATTGGTCGTACAAATGTTTGGTGATGATTTTACTTTGTTCGTGAGTGGTTTCAGGAGCATTAAATATTTTAGTTGAAATATTAAATAATTCGTGAAATTCTAAATCGCTTTCGTGAACAAACTGAAAGTAATTTTCTTCCTTTTCTCTAAATGGTTTCAGAAAATACTCTTTTAATAAAGGAGAGAGTTCGTCATCTGCTTGAAAGGGGTTTTCAGAAATAATTATAGGTTCGTTGTTAATTTTATTTCCTACTCTGTGAATAGAAATAGAGGTAATGTGAGCTCCAAATAAGTTAATCATTAAATGTTAATTTGTTATTGTTAGTTCCTGAATACTGTTTACTGTGTGCTGAGGACTGATCTAATTCCAGTTTTCGTTAAAGTCTAAATCATCGTAATTTTCGTGGTCAAATTCATCGTAATCTTCGTCTTCATCACCGACAGTTTTTTCAGCTTTAAACTCTTTGTCAGGAGCTTCATCTGGAATTTCTCCGTGAGAAAACATTAAATTTGGGTAGGTTTGGTTAGGGTCTGCTTCTGCAATATCTGCTAATTCCACTAAAAATGTCCACATACTAAAAAAGTCGTACACATAAATTAGACGTGTTTGGTTTTTATGAGTAACATCGTCAATGGCAGTTTCATTCATAATCCGAATGCTATCCACGCCTTCACTCATATCAAACAAAGCAATTTCTTCGCCTTGTTCCCATTCTTCATTACTTACATAAAACGAAGCCATTTCGTTACCGTCAAAACCAAATGCTTGAGTAATGGCATTGTGAAAATCTTCTAAAGTGTTTTCTGAATTAATTTCGATATCCCGAAAAACATCTTCTTTTGCATCTAAAATTACTCTGAAACGATAAATCATAATTTGAAATATTTAGGCTTGCAAATATAGATAAGAGTGTAGAGTTATGAGTTATGAGCGATAAGTTTTTTTGTTATTTACTAAAACGATGTAAAACAAAAGTCATCACAGCCAATAAGAAAAATGCTACCACTTGATGAATCACTCCTAAGGCAACAGGAACTTGTAAGATTAAAGTAAATACTCCCAATGTAAACTGAAGTAAAACCACTAATAATAATGCTTTTAACGATTTGATTTGAAGCGTATTAAGTTTTGTTTTTTTTGCCTTATACCAAATTAAAACTATCATTGCTACTACAACATAGGCCATATATCTATGAATAAATTGCACACCACTTTTACCTTCTACAAAGTTTCTCCAGAGAGGATTTTGCTCAATGTAAACTGTTTCATGGATGAGTTTTCCGTCGCTCATTAAAGGCCAAAAATTATGGATAAATCCAGCATCTAATCCCGCAACAAATGCTCCCCAAATTATTTGAATGATTAGTAAAATATAAGTGAAACGAATTAGGTTTCTTAGTTGAATATTTATTTCTTTCTTGGTTGGATATTTAATGTCTAAAGCAATCCATAAAGCAAAACTAAAAGTAATAAAAGCTGTTGTTAAATGTAGTGCCAACCTATAATGACTTACATCAGGGCGATCTATTAAACCGCTACTCACCATATACCAACCCAAAAAGCCTTGAAATCCACCAAGAAAAAGCAGTAAAATACTTTTTTTAATAGTTGGTTTGGTAAGTTGTTTTTTAAAAAGAAAATAAAGAAATGGAATGATAAATACCAAACCAATAAAACGTCCGATAACTCTGTGTAGCCATTCCCAAAAGTAAATGTCTTTAAAATCTTGAAGATTAAAGTGATTGTTTAATTTTTTATATTCTGGATATTGTTTGTATAAATCGAAGGCTTCTTGCCATTCAATTTCGTTCATTGGAGGAATGGTTCCCGAAATTAATTTGTAGTTTGAAATTGAAAGTCCAGAATGAGTTAATCTGGTAATTCCGCCAACAACGACCATTATAAAAATAAGGGTACATCCAATTAAGAGCCAGTAGATTACTTTTTTGTTGTCTTTCATAGTTTGTCTTTCTTGCGTTTTATAGCAAAGTGGTCTTACTTCTTTTGTTGTTCAGTAATAATTTTGTTGTGTTCTTTTTTATTTATCGAATACCACTCGTATTTTTTTTCTTCTCCTTCTCCAGGATATCCAGCTAGTTTTTTAAACTGAAATCCATTCTTTTTTAACACATTACTCGAAGCAGGATTCTCTTGCATCACAAAAGCTAAAACTTCATCTATTGGTAAATTTTTGTAACCGTATTCCAATAACATTTTTGAAGATTCGGTGGCAATTCCCATTCCCCAATACTTTGATAAAAAACGGTAACCAAAATCGGTAAAATTTTCATCTGGATGGTATTTAAAACCGTTGAAACCTATGAGTTTGTTGTCGGGTTTATAGATAACTGCAAACCTTCCGTAGCCATATTTTTCATAGTCTGGATACCAAACATCGGTGATTATTTTTTTGGCTTCGGAAAGAGTGGTTCTTACCTTATCGCCTGTATATTTTGTTACTTCTTCGTCTGAGCTGAACTCAAAAACATCTTGTTCATCTCCTAAGCGAAATGGTCTAATTAATAGCCGATCTGATTCTAAAACTATATCTTTCATTTGTCTATAACTTTTAATCCCAATTCTTTTCCTTTCTGAAGCATAAATAATTTGGCATCTTCATATTCGTTAGGAATTGTTCCTTCTAAAATTGCTTCTTTTATGGCATCTTTGATTATTCCTATTTCTCTGGAAGGTTTTAAGTTAAAGGTTTTTATAATTTCTTCACCAGAAATGGGTGGTTGAAAATTACGAATATGGTCGCGTTCTTCTACTTCCACAATTTTTTCTCTTACCTTTTTAAAATTATCGTGGTATTTTTTAAACTTTGTTGGATTTTTAGTGGTGATATCTGCTTCGCAAAGTGTCATTAAATCGTCTATGTTTTCGCCAGCATCAAAGACCAATCTCCTAACAGCACTATCGGTAACATCTGAAGCAATCACAATTGGGCGAGAACTCATATATACCATTTTTTGAACGAATTTCATTTTTTCATTCAATGGCATTTTAAGTCTTTTAAATAATTTATAAACCATTTTTGAACCTACAAATTCGTGTCCGTGAAATGTCCATCCATTTTTTTTATCGAATTTTTTTGTCGGTGCTTTTCCAATATCGTGAAGCAAAGCAGCCCAACGTAACCAAAGGTTGTCGGTTGTTTTTGCTATATTATCGACTACTTCTAAGGTATGCCAGAAATTATCTTTGTGGCGTTGTCCTTTTATTTCATCGACTCCTTTTAAGTCGGAAAGCTCAGGAAGAATAAAAGGTAATAAATTGGTTTTGTTTAGTATTGTAAATCCGATTGAAGGTTTTGCAGAAGCTAAAATTTTGTGAAGTTCATCTACAATTCTTTCGGCAGAAATAATTTTTATTCGCTCCGCATTTTTGGTAATGGATTGAAACGACTTGTCTTCAATTTTAAACTGTAATTGTGTTGCAAACCGAATGGCTCGTAACATTCGTAAAGGGTCGTCACTAAAAGTAATATCGGGATTTAATGGTGTTCTAATTATTTTATTTTTTAAATCTTCAATCCCGTTAAAGGGATCTATTAATTCTCCGAAATTAGTTTCGTTTAAACTAAAAGCCATTGCATTGATGGTGAAATCTCTTCGGTTTTGGTCGTCTTCTAAAGTTCCTTCTTCAACTGTGGGATTTCTGCTATCTTCTTGGTAAGATTCTTTTCTGGCTCCCACAAATTCCAATTCAATTTGATTGGCTTTTAGCATTGCTGTTCCGTAGTTTTTAAAAACGGAAACTTTTGGTTTTCCTGGGAGTAAATAGGATACTTTTTTTGCCAATTCAATTCCGTTTCCTACAGCAACAATATCGATGTCTTTGGAATTTCCTCGATTTAAAATATAATCACGAACATAGCCTCCAATAACATAACATTCCAAATTTAATTGAGAAGCTGCTTTGGATACTGTTTTAAAAACAGGGTTTTTGAGTGCGTTTATGTAGGTATTATTAGCCACTTTTTATCTGTGATAATCTGTTTAATCCGTTTAAATCTGTGGTTTATTAATAGGAACACTGATTTTACAGATTTTTCGGATGAATACTGATTTTTATTTTCTTATAACCTTAACCGAACCACCTGTTGTAATTTTAATAATAGAAGAGGGTTTTGTTGTGGTATTTTTCCGGTTCAAATTTACGGTATAATCAACTCCTTCCAAAATAGCTTTATTGATTTCTTGAAAATTATTAGGTGCTGCTTTTCCGCTTAAATTTGCTGAAGTTGAAACAATTGGTTTTTTAAATTTTCGTATTAATTTACTTGCAAATCCTTCTCTAACAACTCTAATTGCCAGTGAATTATCTTCAGCTATTAAATTTTCAGCAATATGAAGAGGACGGTCATATACGATGGTTGTTGGAGTTACCGCATATTTAATTACATCGTAAACAACTTCGGGTACTTCTTCAATATATTGATTGAGCATTTTAAAATCGTTTACCAAACAAATCATCGTTTTGCTGTCCTGTCGTTTTTTTAGTTCAAATATTTTTTGAACAGCTTCATAATTAGTTGCATCGCAGCCAATTCCCCATACGGTGTCGGTTGGGTAAAGAATGATTCCTCCTTTTTTTAAGACATTGAGACAGTTGTTGATTTCGGTTTGCATAAATGTTTTAATTTCTTAAATGCAAAAATAAGGTATTCGAAAGTAATTTAATTTAAAACCATATTAAATAAAAAAAGGTTATTATTACGAAAATTGAAACTTGAATGATTGTGCTATATTTTTCAATTTCATTTTAGTTGTTGGTACCAAACTTGGAAAATTATTTTGTTGAATAATATCTGTAATAGTTTTTCCTTCAACAAATATTAACTCTTTCCAAGCCTTTTTGTTTAAGGGGTGAAAATATTGATGGTTTGTATAATTGTTTTCGTTTATAGAAGTCCAAAATTTAAAAAAAGCTTCTGTGTCAAAATCTGAATTATGCCCCCAATTGTTTAATTTAAATTTTAACTCTTCAGCAGACCTTCCCCAAGTTAAATGTATTACAAGAAATGGAATGTACAGTTTTTTTTGGTTTTTACTTTTTCTACCTCTATAAAAATTAGGTTTATTTGAGCCTAAATAAAAAGGTGAAATATCTTTTACAAACAAATATCCATTTTTAGTCTTTTTATAAACATCAATCCAATAGGCACAAATTTGGTAAGATTTTGAAGAGTTAAGTTTCTTGTTTATGTTTTTTAAATAAATAGTAAGTTCTTTAAAATTTAAAACAAATTCATCTGCATCTAATTGTAAACAAAGCCCATTACCCATTACTTTTGTCATCATGTTTCGCTCTCTGATTTCATTTTGCATAGCTGTATTTTCAGGTTGGTAAAAACAATCTTTATATACGGTAATTTTATTATCCAAGTCAAATTCTTGAATCCAACTAAAAAACGAATCGTCAATAGTAAAATAATTTCCAGACCAAGTTTGTAAATTCTTATCTACGGCAAGAACTATTTTGTCTGCATATTTATAAACCAGAGGAATAGAAGTTTTTAATAATTCATAGTCATACGCAACTAAAAAGCCCACATTTATTTTCATTAACTTTGTATTGTTTTTTGCGAATATAAACTAATTAATTTTTTAGCAGAAAAAAAAAATCAAATTCAGAAAGAATGCAAAAATACCTTGTTACGGTTGTTATACCAATATATAAAATTAAGCTTTCCAAAACCGAACAAATGTCTTTAAACCAATGTTTAAAAATTCTGGGAAATTACAATCTTGTTTTTGTTCATCCTGAAGATTTAGATGTTTCATCGGTGAACAACCATAAAATTTCTTCTGAAAAATTTCCGAAAGAATATTTTACTAGCGTTTTTGGTTATAATAGTTTATTACTTTCTGAAAAATTTTACGAGCGGTTTTTACATTCAAAATTCATATTAATTTACCAATTGGATGCCTTTGTGTTTAAAGATGAATTGAAGTTTTGGTGTAACAAAAATTACGATTATATTGGTGCTCCTTGGATTGCAAGCCCTAACACAATTTGGAAAAAAATAATAAGTATTTTTAATTCCAAACAAAAAAAGGAGCGGAGTAAGATATTTTTTAAAGTAGGTAATGGTGGGCTTTCACTAAGAAACACCCAAAAAAGTTTTGAGATTTCAAAGAAACTTAAAACAGAAATCACTGAGAATTTAAAACGTAATAAAGATGATTTTTACATTATGGAAGATGTTTTTTGGTCCATAACAGCACCCAAATATTTTCCAGATTTTACCATACCAAATTACAAAGAAGCACTTAATTTTGCAATAGATAGAAAACCCCATTTGGCTTTAAAATTAAACAATAACAAATTGCCCTTTGGTTGCCACGGATTTGAAAAACCGAAAGTAAAAGAATTTTGGAAACCTATTTTAAAAGAACATTATTTAATGAAGAACCATGAAGAGTAAATACGTTATTCATCCTAATTTTATTAATAATGAATCATATTTTAAAGGAATTATTAAAAATTTTAATTCTGAAGGTGAAGTTTATGGTAACCAAGACAGAAACTCATTGAAACTTTTTCGATTTAAAAGAAAAACTTTTAACGTAAAATCTTTTAAAATACCAAATGTTATTAATCAAGTGGTGTATCGTTTTTTTAGAAAAAGCAAGGCCCAACGATCATTTGAATATGCTAATAAGTTACTTGATTTAGAAATTTTAACACCACAACCTATTGCTTTTTTTGAATATTATAGCTTTTTACTATTCAAAAAAAGTTATTATATAAGTGAACATTTAAATTACGATATAACCTATCGGGAGTTGGTTGAAATACCTAATTATAAAAACCATGAACAAATTCTTAGAGCTTTCACAAAATTTACCTTTCAACTTCACGAAAAAGGAATTTTATTTAAGGATCATTCGCCTGGAAATACTTTAATAAAGATTACAAAAAAAGGGTACAATTTTTATTTAGTTGATTTAAATAGGATGGAATTTAAGACCTTAGACTTTGAAACTCGAATTGCCAATTTTGCGAGGCTTACCCCTAAAAAAGAAATGGTAAGAGTAATGGCAAATGAATACGCTAAGTTGATAAATGAAGATGAAGAGAAAGTGTATCGGAAAATGTGGAGTTTAACAGAAGCATTTCAGAAAAAATACCACGATAAAATTGCATTAAAGAGGAAAGTGTTTTTTTGGAAAAAGAAATATAAAAACTAAGTTATTTTTTAGGATGCCAAAGTTTGTATAACTTAGTATATTTTAAGTAAGTTACATTAAATTGTTCTTTGCAGATTAAAAAACCTTTTTTTCCATCTAAAAATCCCAACCTTAAAAAATAAGATTTAAAAAATGCCCAAGAAGGTCTAAAAATTATTTTAAAATAAGTAGATTTAATACCGAGTTTATAATAGGCTTTTGAAGCAATATTCGAAAAATTTTCTACCTTTTGTTTATGTTCATCATAATCTCTATAAATCCAATGTAATAAATCTCCCTTTAATTTGCCTAGTTTTTTTCCTCTTTTTAAAGTGTAACTATCGTGTGGGTTGATACCTTTCCATTCTCCACTCCCTTTTTTAAATAATCGTAATTTTTTGTCAGGATACCAATCGGAATGCTTAATCCATTGTCCACAATAATTATTTAATCTTTTTGAGTAATATCCATCGTGTTCCCAATAGGGTTTTACCTTTAAAATGGATTCCTTCAACTCATCGGTAAGTGCTTCATCACCATCTAATGAAAGGATGTAATTATGAGTTGCCTGTTGGATAGCATAATTTTTTTGTTCTATATATCCTTCAAATTTATGTTGTATAAAAGTAACTTGATATTTTCTACAGATTTCTTCTGTTTTATCTGTTGAAAAAGAATCTACTACAATAATTTCATCTGCAACACCTTGCAAAGAAGATAAACATTTTTCTAAATGTTCTTCTTCATTATAAGTAATTATTACTGCCGATAATGGGTAGGTTTTATGCTGAGTATAAATTTTATTAAAATCTGTAGATACC
>JALWUJ010000083.1:0-3416 GCA_027080135.1 Flavobacteriaceae bacterium
TTGAAGAGAGTCTCAATTTATACATCAATTGTTGGTAGTATCGCTACGATATTGTTGTTGATAAATCAGATGACGAAAAAATAAGAATTATAAATTAGGGATAAAATGGAAAAAAGAAATAAATCTTTCTCAGATTATATTAGTATTCTACTTAAGTGGAAAAAGTTTATTATTATCTCTTTGATCTTGACAGGTTTAATTACAACGGGAGTTACATTTCTAATTCCTGAAAAATATCAAGCAACTGCCACAGTAATGGTTTCTTCAAGTTCAGGAGGACTAAGTGCTCAATTATCGGGTATGCTTTCAGATGTAACATCTCTTTTGGGAGTTGGTAAAAGTAACTCGGGCTCTCCAGTAGATAGAATGTTGAGTATTTTTTCCAGTCGTTCTTTGAAGTTAAAGTTGATTGGTAAATTCAACTTAATTGATTACTATGAAGTAACTAAGTATAAATTAGATAAGACACTTAAAAGATTTGGTGAAGATTTTACGAGTGAATTAGATGAGAATGGAATGATTAGGCTTTCATGTATTAATAAGAACCCACGCTTAGCAGCGGAAATTTTAAGTTATGCAATTCAGCAAGCTGATAGCATGAATACTTTTCTTGCTAAAGAAAAAGCAAAAGCATATAGAAAATTTATTGAAGTCAGGTACAAAAAGGCAATAAAAGATTTGCAATCAGCGGAAAAATCATTAGAGGAATTTCAGAAACAAACCGGACTTTATGTTCTACCAGACCAATTGGTTATTGTTTTGCAATCAATAGCACAACTTGAAAGTAAATTATATGAAAAACAAATGGCGTTAGAATTGGTACAAAGCATTGGCGATGTCAGTGAGCCTCAATTAAATGCTCTAAAAAAAGAAGTTGATTTATTAAAACAACAGTTAAACGATATTAAGACAGGTAAATCTAATAAATCGATTACGTATTATCCTCTTAAAAATTTACCCAAGGATTTTAGGAGGTATTCAGAAGTTTATCGCGAATTTGAATTGCAAAAGAAGATCCTTGAAACTGTAACCCCAATTTACGAACAGGCCTTAATGGACGAGCAAAAAGATCTTCCTGCTGTTGTGATATTAGATAAGCCAATAATTCCCGAATTGAAATATTCACCTAAAAAAGCTCAAATTATCATTTTAGTTGAATTATTAATTCTCTTATTTCTCATATTTGTTGTTTATGAAGGAGAAAACTCTCTCGATAATCCACCTCGGAACCTTTATGAAGAGTATCGAGCCAAGTTTTTTAATGTTATAATTAAAGTTTTTCGATTGAAGTTTTAATAATGTCTGTTATTTTAATAATTTTTGTTGCAATTTTTGCAATTTTAATCAGTATTATTTTATTCAAAAGGATTTTTAATCCCCTTTCTTTCTATACGGTTATCTGGGCTTTTATTATTATAATGTTTGAGTTGCAGTTAATTTATTTTTTTCCACTACATGGATTAACATGGGCATTTTTAATAGCCTCTTTTATTTCTTTTTTATTAGGAGTGTTTACGCATTTCTCGGCAAAGAAATCTAATTACATTCAGTTCCCTTCGTCAAATATTCAAGATGAAACTGCTCGGTTAAAGAGGATTGAAAAAGTTTTAAAAATAGTTTTAATAATATTTACCACAATTGGTCTAATAGCCTCTTTGCAAATGTGGTATGTCTTACTTGGGATATTTGGTTCAATTCCAAAAGTTTTACTAAATTCTTACAAAATTTATCATATGCGGCACGAAGGTGAATTAGTTGGTGTTTGGCCTTACTTATGGATGTTTTCTTACTTCGCTGCGTTCCTTTCGGGGATTTATATGGCACTAAGAGGTAAGCTGTCATGGTTTGCTATTATTTCTTTAACAGCAATAATTATTAGAGAAATAGCAAGATTTTCGCGACAAGGTATTTTAGTTGGTCTATTAGAAATATTTGTTAGCTTTGTTTTAATGCGTTATTATCTTGGAGGTAAAAGAATTGCTCTGAAATTTAATCGTAAGCATATAGTTTTAGCTACAGTCCTAATACTCAGTCTCGTAATATTAGCTGCAGGACTTATTAGAGTATTGAGAAACAAAAATGAAGATTATGGAGGTGCATCCAGAGAATTGCAAAGTTACAGTGGCGGTTTAATTATTTCACCTCAAGTCTATTTTTATTTTGCTTCTCAGATTGGTGTTTTTAACAAATTTTTAGAAGAGGATAGAGAGCATTATCCTATTGGCAGTAGTACTTTTATGCCTGTTTACAAATTTTTAAGCAAGATTGGTTTAACAGATAAAATTGATACTCAACATAAAGGATATATGATACCTAACTGGTCGAATACAGGCACCTATTTGAGAGATATTTACAACGATTATGGCGTTGCTGGCATTGTTCTTGTCCCATTTTTGTTAGGGTTGTTTTTGACACACTATTGGAGAAAATTCTTTGAATATGGAAAAATGAAAGATTTGGTTATTGTTCATCATCTATTTGTAATAGTTGGGATTTCATTCTTTATTTTTGCTACAAGGATGTTAGTTGTTTCTTTGGGAGGGTTTCTTCTTTATTTTTTCTTGGATTATCTCGAACGTTATTCCGAAAAACGAGCACTGCCGAGGGGAAATAATTGAACTCTCAATTTGTAAAAAATTTCCTTTTAACAGGGGCATCTACAGCTGTAATTATTCTTCTTTCGATTGCAAACAATATTATTGTTACACGTTGGATTGGTGTGGAAGGTAGGGGAGTTTATGGAGTAGTTTTAAGTGTAACTATGTTTTTAAATCTTTTATTTGGAGAAGGTGCGCGGCGGAGCAACACAATTGTTATTTCAGAATCTAGCGGAAACCTTGCCACTGTTATTATTTTTAATTTACTGCTTCTTTTTGCCTTATTGTTATTAGCTATTATTTCAATACCTTTCTACGATTTTTTCTTATTTCTTTTTCCTAACATTCCTTTTCAAGTTTATATTCTAATGATTTTCATTTCCGTGTTTTTTATTATGTGGAATTCATCTCAAGGAATTTTCCTCGGGCTTAATGATTTAATAATGTACAATTTAATTCCGGTTTCGGCGGTAGCACTTATTTTAATTTTTAATGTTGTCGGTATTTTAGTCTTTAAAATTGGACTGCAAGGTATCTTAATAAATATTTTAGTTGCTTACGGTTTGGTGTTTTTAATTCCGTTTTTGATGATTTTTCTTAAAACGCCAATTAAAAATGTTTCTTTTAAGGGAAAGAAATTAAATCTGTTAATGATGAGCAAAGCTACTCTTTCATCATTAGGAGTTTTTACTTTTAGGCGTTCAAATATTTTTTTCGTAAACAACTTACTTGGAGTTTACGACGCGGGACTTTACTCTGTTGCAAATATCTTTAGCGACCTAATTCAAAAACTTCCGAACGTCGCAGGTATTCTTGTTT
>JALWUJ010000083.1:3426-5324 GCA_027080135.1 Flavobacteriaceae bacterium
GTTTTTTCTGTTTTTTCAAAAAAAAACTCAAATGAATTTAATAATAACGTTGCTTCTTTAGTAAGGACAACATTTTTCTTTAATTTATTTATTGTTCTCAGTTTAGTTTTTTGGGGAGATGATATTATTACCTTTGTATTCGGTAGTAAATTTATTGGAGCGTTTGTTCCTCTTAGATTAATGCTAATTGGATTTATTGTTTCGGCTCCGACGACCATTATTCATGCGTTCTTTATGGGGAAAGGTTTCCCTGCTAAAATGATTGCTTTTAATTGGTTAACAGCCTTTGTTGCAATTGTGTTGAATTATTTATTGGTTAAGCATTTTAATTTGTTAGGTGCCGGATTAAGTTACTCGGTTAGCTTTTTAATATGGTCTATTTTGTTCTATGCTTACTTTGTTAATTTTACTAAAATTAAATTAATAGATTTATTAGTAATCAAGAAACAAGATTTTTATTTCATTAGGGAAATTTTAAGGAAGAAGTTTGGAAAAAAAGAAATCTAAGCAAATAAGAGTTTTAATTCTTGCCTCGATGTATCCAAACTCTGCTTATTATTTGTCAGGAATGTTTATTCATGAACAAGTAAAAGCATTAAAAAAAATTGGTGTTGAGGTTGTAGTTTTCGCTCTTATTCCTTGGACACCACCCTTAATAGGTGGTTTAAAAGAAAAATGGAAAAAGTTAAAGAAAGTTAAAGAAAATGAAATTCTTGATGGAGTAGAAGTTTTTCACCCAAAATACTTGGCAATACCTGGAGGCTTTTTAAAACATTTATGGGCTTATGTTTGTTATTGGGGTGTTAAAAAATTTGCTAAAAAAAACGGTCTGAAATTTCAGGACTTTGATTTAATCCATGTCCAAGGTGCTTTACCGGAAGACTACACTGCTTTTTTACTTTCACGTTTGACAGGTTTACCTTATGTTCTAACAGTTCACGGAACATCTGTTTACGCCACGATAAAGAAGAAAATTCATTTTAAAAAATCTAAAATGGCAATTGAAAAAGCTAATTTTGTTATTGCTGTTTCCGAAAAAGTAAAAACAAGAATTTTGAAATTTACGGAAAGAAAGGAAAAAATAGCAGTTATTTACAACGGTTTTACCCCTGTGAAATTGCTTCCTAAAGAGGAGTCGGATAAAGTTATTATTATGTTTGGGGCTACATTAGTTGAAAGGAAAGGTTTAAAATATCTTCTTGAGGCTTTTGCAAAGTTAGCAAAAGAATTTGAACAAATTGAGTTGTGGGTTGCCGGTGGCGGACCGCTATTGAAAAATTGTAAAGAATTAGCTCGGGAATTTCAGGTTCAAGAGAGAGTTCAATTCTTGGGAACTGTTACACACAGGAAAATGCTTGAGCTGATGAACGAGGCGGATATTTTTGTGTTGTCAAGTTGGGATGAAGCTTTCGGGGTAGTTTATTTGGAAGCTATGTCGTTTAAAAAACCTGTAATAGGAACCATTGGGGAGGGTATTAGCGAAATAATAGAAGACGGGAAAAACGGATTTCTCGTTTCACCTCGGAATAGTGAGGAAATAATCAGGAAGTTGAAAAAGTTGATTCTAAATCCACAAAAAAGAAAAGAAATTGGCGAGGCTGGTTTTGAAACAGTAAAGGAATTAACTTGGGAAAAGAACGCTAGAAAGAATTTGGAAATTTATCAAAAAGTTTTAAACTCTTGAATGAAAACAACTAATAAAAATATTTTAATGCTCCTTCAAAGCGAATTTCCCCCCGACATTCGTTTGGAGAAAGAAATTAAAGCTCTTGCGGAAAATGGTTACAAAGTAACGCTCTTTTGCAATCAATACGAAAAAGAAAAAGCCGGAAATTTTGAGTATTGTGAAATTGTTCGACTAAAGGCATTGACAAAGAATAAAAAGCTTAATAAAATCT
>JALWUJ010000084.1 GCA_027080135.1 Flavobacteriaceae bacterium
CGCAGAAATCAATAAAATGAATTTTGCATTGGCGTGATCTGGAGATGGTCTGTCGTAACCATACCAAATATTATAACCAAAACGCGCTCCCGAAGAACAGATGTTGGTATGTGAATTATGACCATCGATTCCCCAACCTTGAAGAATCCAGTTCATAAATTTTTCGTGCCCCGGACGTCCTACGTGATAAGCAATCTCGTTATGACGGTCTTCTTTGATGGCTTTTCTTATTCTAGCTGCAATGGTATCTAATGCTTCATCCCAAGTGATGCGTTCCCATTCTCCATCGCCACGTTTTCCTTTTCTTTTAAGCGGATATAAAATACGGTCTGGATCGGTAATTTGATTGATAGTCGCTGGACCTTTGGCACAGTTTCTACCTCTACTGCCTGGATGATGAGGATTCCCTTCAAACTTTTTTACTTCTTGCGTTTCTTTGTCTATGAAGGCTGTTAATCCGCAGGCAGATTCACAGTTAAAACAAGTAGTTGGTACAATTTGATAGGTGGTTTTCTTTTTTCTTGGCCACGCTTTTGAATCGTATTCTACCCAGTTGTCCCATTTTTCTGGTGGTGGAAAGTTCTCATACATCTGAGCAACTTGCTCATCGGTAAACTGACGCATATCGCTATCGAACTCTTGGTAATTTTCTTTGTGCAGATTTGGAATGATTCCTATTTTTTCTGCTATGTTTTCAATAAAAGACGGTTTTTTATATCCCATTTTATTTATTTTATTTTGTCATTCCGAGGGAACTCGGAATCTTTTCATTTTTAACTTTATTTCTTTGTGTTACTCTGTGTTTTTCTCTGTGAATCTCAGTGTATAACTATTACACAGAGTTGCGCAGAGGTTTCACAGAGATTCACTGAGTTTTTATGCCAATGGAACTCTTTGAGGAGCTTCTACCCAGATTTTTTCAGTTGCATAAATTCCTAATAATATAAAAACCGATGCAACTGTTAATGTCATTGCACTTGGCATTAATACTAACAATGCTAGTGGCAATACGTTACCTACAAACACAACTCCAAACCAGAATAGATTTTTATATCTTCCTTTGGTAATCATTTTTACAACAGAATGTGCTGAGGTACTTGGGTGTGTCATTGTTAATTCAGTCGTCATTGTAAATATATTTACTGAAATTGCGATGATCATTACCATTCCTAAAATGGACATCCAATTTTCGCTTCCTGAAACCAATAGTACCAAGGCAAAAATTGCTGCTCCTGCCAATACACTATGTACTAACATATGCAATGCCAATGATGGGCTTTGCCAGAAATCACGACCTTTTGCTTGTGCAAATAAGAAGGCAGTATAGATGGCCAACATCACTGCGAAAAATGCAGTAATCCAAAGCAATACGGTTTCTCCGGTTCGGATTTCAAAATAGGTCAATGCTCCCCAAATAGTTACTAATAATCCAAAAATGGTTATTGTGTAACCTCCTTTTACCAACCATGAATTCCATTGTGGTCTTAGTAAAACGTTTAAGAAACGGTCGGGTCTGTCTAAATCCATCACCAAGAATAATCCTGTTAAGGAAAGGAAAGTTAATGAGATTCCTGCAGACCATAATTTAGTCGTATCCGAAACAACATAACCCATAATTATTGCTAAAAATGGAATTAAAAATGCTCCAGCAGCAACTGCTTTTGTAGTTACATAGGCTGAAACTTCCCAACCCCAAAGTATTCCTTTGTCTGGTGTATCGTAAACTCTACGAGCTTTTCCAGTAAGTACATCTATATAGTTTGGATTTTCAGTTTCTTTTTTCTGATAAGCAGCTTCAATTTCGTTATCAATCGTCATTTGTAATAAGTCGATATCATCGTTGGTATGCATCATTTTTTCAGCAGCTTTTGCGAAATGTCCAACGCCACGAGCTTGAGAATTCCATAACCAAGAACCTGATTTTTCTGTAGCTTCAGGATTGAGTGAAGCATCATCACCATCGATATAAAACAGGTTTGGGTTGGTTCCTTTTTCAGGTTTCCGAACTTTTACTGCTTGACGTGCTAGTAATTGAGAAATTTCGGTAGTTGGATTTTGCATATCCCCTGCAATAATTGCGTGTTCTGGGCAGACCGCTACACAAGCAGGTTCGCGACCTACATCTACACGATGTGCACAATAATTACATTTTGCTGCGGTGCTTGTATCTGGATCTATATACAAAGCATCGTAAGGACACGCTTGCATACAGGATTTACAACCAATACAGCGATTGTTGTCAAAATCAACAATTCCATCTTCACGAGTATAAAGTGCTTCCACAGGGCAGATGGTCACACAAGGAGCATCGGTACAATGGTTACAACGCATTACGGAAAAAATTCTTCGAGTATCGGGGAATTCACCTTTTTCAACTTGCTTGACATAAGTTCTGTTAACACCAACGGGTATATCGTGTTCCGATTTACAAGCCGTGGTACAAGCATGACATCCAATACATTTTCGGTTATCAATAATAAAGCCGTACTTCATTAGTTTTTATAATTTATTGTTTGAATTTTATTTAAAAATCGTTCTTTCAAAGTTAAGGAATATGCTTCAATTAATGAGGAAGTTTACTTTTTAAGGCATGGTATAAAAAGGCACCCATCAAGCTACCAATAATAACTACGACAATTGCTGCAACACCTCTTCCCAATAAAATAAACATGGGCCCTGGACAAGCACCAGCAAGTGCCCAACCTAAGCCAAAAATGGTTCCTCCAATTATATTTCTTGAAAAGCCTTTCTTTTTGGGTTCAATTTCAATTTTATCTCCTACATAGGTTTTGATACTTCCTTTATTGAAAAAGTAAAAAAGTACCATTCCGGTCATTACTGCAGAACCAATGATTCCGTACATATGAAAAGATTGAAACTTAAACATTTCATAAATTCGATACCAAGAGATTACTTCAGCTTTGCTTAAAACAATTCCGAAGAGAATACCGATAAATAAGAATTTTATATTTTTCATATACTTCAGAATTAAAAGATTAAAGGTAAAAGTAACCAAGTCATAATAAGACCTCCAATGAAGAATCCGATTACAGAAATTAAGGAAGGTAATTCTAAATTACTCAGTCCTACAATTGCGTGTCCTGAGGTACAACCTCCGGCATAACGCGAACCGAAACCAACCAGAAATCCTGCTCCGATTAATATTAGAAATCCTTTTAAGGAGAACATCGTTTCGATGCTAAAAATTTCGTTTGGGAGGTATCGAGCTCCTGCATTTTGAAAGCCTAATTCTGATAAATCTTGAATGGTTTTAGTTGAAATTGCAACCGTTTCATCTGGAGTTAAATAAGCATAAGATAGATATCCTCCGAGAATTGTACCTGCTATAAAGGTTAAGTTCCAAGCATTTTTTTTCCAATCGAATTTAAAAAAATCGACTAAGTTTCCAGCACCACCAATGGCACATATTGTTTCTAGATTGGATGAAACTCCAAATTTCTTTCCGAAGAAAAACAGAAAAAACATCACCAAAGTAATAAGCGGTCCAGCTATATACCAAGGCCAAGGTTGTAAGATAAATTCCATAAGTACTTATTAATTAGTGCTTAAATATACTTATGTAACATAGGTTGCATAGTAACAAATGTTACATAGCAAAATATTAATCTTTAAAAGATAAAAAAGTATTATTTGTAATTTAAAGTGTTAATAGATTAATAAACAAGCGTTTGTAAATATTGAATAGAGGAGTTTTAATTATAAAAATTAAAGTGAAATAATTTTAATATTATTTCTATTCAATTTTATTTTTTCTTGGTTTTCTAATTTTTTTAACAATCGAGAAATTACGACTCTGGAAGTATGAAGTTCGTAGGCAATTTCTTGATGAGTACTATAAATAGTGTCATCGTTAGTAATTTTAGATTTGTCGCGAAGGTATTTCAGTAAACGCTCGTCCATTTTTAAAAAGGCGATACTATCGATAGTTTCGAGCATTTCCATTAAACGATTGTGGTAACTTTCAAAAACAAAATTTCTCCAAGACTTGTATTTCCCTGTCCATTCTTCCATTTTTTCGATGGGAATCATGATGAGTTTGGTGGGTAATTCGGAAATGGCACGGATTTCACTTTTTGTAGTTCCTAAACAACAAGTGAGTGTCATCGCACAGGTGTCGCCACTTTCTAAGAAATAAAGTAATAATTCGTCTCCATCATCATCGTCACGCATAATTTTAATAGCTCCACTTATTAATAGCGGCATCGATTTTATATATTGACCTATTTCGATAAGTTTATAACCTTCGGGAACATCTTTATAAGTTCCGAATTGGTTAATTTCTTCGAGTAGTGCATCTTCAAAAAGACTTCCGTAGCTATTTTTTAAATCTTGAATCATATGTCAAATCTACAACCTTTTCTTTAAAATTCCTTTATCGTATTTTACAAAGAAGTTAATCCAAATAATTTTAGACAGGGCATAAAACCAAGGAGATAGTAAAGCTAGTGAAACAAAAATTGTGATTAAAATAGTTTTTGGTCCAGCGTTTGGAAAAAACAGGTAAGTAAGAACTCCTACAATTACAAATAAAGCAACACCTAAGGCATAAGTTACATAATAGGAGCCATGATAAAAACTAGGTTCGATATTGTATTTTAACTTACATTTAGAGCATTCTTCTTTTACCCTTCCCATTGTGGAATATTTATAAGGATGGCCTTTGTAGAAATCGCCTTCGTGACAGCGAGGACATTTCATTCTGAAAATGCTGTACAATTTTGTTCCTTTTCCTAACATGGGTTTTTAATTTTTTGCAAATATAGGTTTTACAAGATGGTATTTCTTGTAACTTTAGTTACTTGAATAATTAGTTATTCTTCTTCAAAAAACAAAGCTTTTAATTCGGAAGCATCTTTTGGGTTCATTTTACCAGCTATGACTAAACTTAATTGTCTTCTTCGTAAAGCTGCTTCAAATCGTTGTTTTTCAAGTTTAGATTCAGGAACTATTGAAGGTACAGGAACAGGTTGTCCAGATTCATCTACGGCAACAAAGGTATAAATTCCTTCGTTTGATTTTTTTCTCATTCCACTTTCTCGATCTTCAATATATATATCCATTACTACTTCCATTGAACTTTTAAAAGCTCTAGATACTTTAGCTTCGATGGTAACAACACTTCCTAATGGAATCATTTTGCTAAAAGCTACATGGTTTACCGATACGGTTGTAACAATACGTCTGCAATGTCTTCGGGCAGCAATACTTGCGGCACGATCCATACGTGCTAATAACTCACCACCAAA
>JALWUJ010000085.1 GCA_027080135.1 Flavobacteriaceae bacterium
ATAAATATAGTTAAATAAAAGGAATTTGGGTTAAGGAAAAAGATTACAAATAAATTAAAAGCCATTAACTTTCGAAAATGGCTTTTATTTGTGACCCCGACAGGATTCAAACCTGTAACCCTCAGAGCCGAAATCTGATATTCTATTCAGTTGAACTACGGGGCCAAAAAATTCAAGCAAAAGCAAGAATTTAATATTTTCAAAAGTAATACTAACTATTTAATTTAGCCTTTACAATTTCGGAAATAGTTTTACTATCCGATTTTCCAGCTAATTTACCATTAACTATTCCCATTACTTTTCCCATATCTTTCATTGAGCTTGCTCTAGTTTGAGCAATTACCTCCTCGACAATTTTAGTTACTTCCTCTTGGGTCATTTGCTCTGGAAGAAATTGTGAAATAATTTTGGCTTGTTTTAACTCAGGAGTAGCTAAATCTTCTCTGTTTTGTTGGCTAAAAATAGCAGCACTATCTTTTCGTTGTTTTACTAATTTTTGAAGGAGTTTATTTTCATCTGCTTCTGTTAATTCTGTAGATAAACCACTTGTTTTTGCTAAAATCAATTCGGATTTAATAGCTCTTAAGGCAGCCAAAGCATCTTGATTTTTCTCCTTCATAGCAGTTTTCATTGAAGACATTATTTTCTTTTCTAAACTCATAATATACTTAAATTTTGGATTGCAAAGATATTAAAAAAACAAAGGTTTGTTTAAAATAACACACTTATAAAATATAAGATTTCTTGGGGATAAAATCCCGTAAAAATGGTTTTTCTACAAAAAAACCCAAGAACAAATTTATTCTTGGGTTTTTTGACTTTAAGTGTAAAAGATAATTTAATCTACATTATCGTGTAGAAATGAATTGTTGGTTCGCAAATCAATTTCATCATCTTCAATATTTAAAGAAGTTCTCGAAATATTTGAATCTTGATTTATTGGGTTTTCCAACTCTATTCCCATACGTTTATATGCTGGTTGTTTTTCCATTTCATCAATATGAGAAGGTTTATTTTTAAATTTATAATTAAATTCCTTTAATCTATTTTTTCTTATTTCAGCGCGATCACTTAATACTTTTGAAATAGGGATATTAAGTGGGTCTTTTTTTTCTATTTCTTCTTCTGGTGTTTCAATTTTTTCTACGGTTCTGGTTTCAAAAATAATTTCCTCTTCTTTAGTTTCCGTATTAGTTTTGGATGGTTTTGCTTCGGTTAAATGGTTTTCGATTTGCTGATAATCATCTAAACTATAAGTAATAGTTTTTTCTTTAGATATTTCTGTTATTGGAGCAACTTCAATATGATCGTTTACTTCAATTTCATCTACATTCGAAGTTATGGTATCATTATTAAGAATTTGTGTATTAGATGATTCTCCTTTTTCTGAAGATGTTTCAGAAGTTGGGTTGATATCCCAACCAAATTTCAGCAAAGGCTCTTCATTATGTTCTGGTTTTCTTTTTACTTCGATAAATTCTTCTTCTTTTTCTTCTTTGGTAGCATCTACAATTACAAAATCATTAACATCTATTTCATTAATTTGTACTTGTTTAAATTCTGCTAAATGATGAACATCTATTTCTTCAAAGGTTACATCTAAATCTTTAATAAGTTCTGAAGTTTCTACATAATCTTCAAATGGAATTTTTGGTAAAACCTCGGATATTTCTTCTTCATCAAATAGTGTGTGTTTAATAATAGGCTCTTTAACCACTTGAGGAACTTCTTCTTCGAAATTAGTGTTTGTAAGGTTATTGGTCTTATTTTTATCTGAAACTAATATTTGTTCGGCACGTTGTTCATCTTCTAAAATATGTATAACTTTTTTAGATTCAGCGTTTACAATAGAATTTTGTTGTTCTACATTAAATCCTGTAGCAATAACAGTAATGGCAATAGATTCCTCCAAGTTTTTATCGTCACCAACCCCCATTATTATGTTTGCCCCATGTCCAGCCTCACTCTGAATATAATCGCTAATTTCTCCAATTTCATCGATGGTAATTTCTTCGGTTCCAGAAACTATTAATAATAGAACATTCGTGGCTCCTTTAATTTTATTATCGTTTAATAAAGGAGAGTCTAATGCTTTTGAAATGGCTTCGGAGGCTCTGTTAGATCCGCTAGCAGTAGAGCTTCCCATAATAGCAGTACCACTATTTGAGAGTACCGTTTTTGCATCACGTAAATCGATATTTTGAGTGTAATGATGTGTAATTACTTCAGCAATACCACGAGCAGCAGTGGCTAATACTTCATCGGCTTTAGAAAACCCAGCTTTAAATCCAAGGTTTCCATAAACATCTCTTAATTTATTATTGTTTATAACAATTAAAGAATCTACATTTTCTCTTAATCGTTCCACTCCAATATTGGCTTGGTCGTTTCTCATTTTACCTTCAAAAGCAAAAGGAATAGTAACAATACCTACTGTTAAAATATCCATATCTTTTGCCATTTTTGCAATTATAGGAGCTGCACCTGTACCAGTACCACCACCCATTCCTGCAGTAATAAATAGCATTTTTGTATTGGTAGATAGCATAGTTTTTATATCTTCTAAACTTTCTACAGCAGATTGCTCTCCAATTTGAGGATTGGCACCTGCTCCTAGTCCTTCGGTTAGGGTAACTCCTAACTGAATTTTAATAGGAACTGGACTACTTTCCAAAGCTTGTGCATCGGTATTACAAATAACAAAATCTACACCTTTAATACCTTGTTTAAACATGTGATTGATTGCATTACTTCCTCCTCCACCAACGCCAATAACTTTGATGACATTGGATTGGTTTTTTGGCATATCGAATTGAAAGCCTTGGTTTTGATTGTTACTGCTCATAATTAATTTATTTGTGAGATTGTTGGTTTTATTATGATGATATTTATATTTTATTCTGCATTGTCTAAAAAATCTTTTAGTCCATCAAAGAAGCGGTCAAAAAATCCTTTTCTTTTTTCCTTATGGGGTTGCTTTTCAACAGTTTCTTCTTCTATATTTTCTTCGGAAGAGGTTATTTCCTCTTGAATTACTTTTTCGGTATCTAAAACCTTTTTATTTTCTAAGCCATTTAAAACCAGCCCTACAGCTGTAGCGTACATTGGGCTTGTTACTTCGCTATCACTATCTCCTGCCATATGTTCGTTGGGATATCCTACACGAGTGTCCATTCCAGTTATATATTCTACTAATTGTTTTATATGTTTAAGTTGTGCTCCTCCTCCTGTTAAAACAATACCGGCTATAAGTTTCTTTTTTTGTTCTTCATACCCGTAATTTTTAATTTCTAAATACACTTGTTCAATAATTTCTATTACGCGTGCATTAATAATCTTTGAAAGATTTTTAAGGGTAATTTCTTTAGGTTCTCTTCCTCTTAACCCTGGAATTGAGACAATTTCGTTGTCTTTATTTTCTCCAGGCCAAGCCGAACCAAATTTTATTTTTAAAAGTTCGGCTTGTTTTTCAATAATGGAACAACCCTCTTTAATATCGTCTGTTATAATATTTCCACCATAAGGAATAACTGCAGTATGCCTGATAATACCATCTTTAAAAATGGCTAAATCTGTGGTTCCTCCACCAATATCAATAAGAGCTACTCCTGCTTCTTTTTCTTCTTTTCCTAAAACTGCGTTAGCTGAGGCCAAGGGTTCTAAAGTAATTCCTGCCATTTCTAATCCAGCACTTTTTATACAACGACCAATGTTTCGGATGGAAGATACTTGTCCTACAACTACATGAAAATTAGCTTCTAGCCTTCCACCATACATTCCAATAGGTTCGGTAATTTCACTTTGCCCATCTACTTTAAAATCTTGTGGAAGTACGTGAATAATCTCTTCACCAGGAAGCATAACTAACTTATGTACTTGATTACATAAATCTTCGATATCTTGATCGTTTATAACTGTTTCGCTATTAGGACGTGTGATATAATCACTGTGCTGAAGACTTCGAATATGCTGACCTGCAATTCCAACAATTACATCACTAATTTTATAACCTGAAGAGGTTTCTGCATCTTGTACTGCCTGCTGAATAGACTGTATAGTTTGTGTAATATTATTAACAACACCACGATGCACACCTAAACTTTTAGATTTTCCCAGACCTAATATTTCCAATTTTCCGTACTCATTATATTGCCCAATCATGGCAACAATTTTTGTAGTACCGATGTCTAATCCTACTGCTATTTTATTATTCTCCATTGGCTTTTCTTTTTGTTGCTACTACCTGATTTTCAAATTTTAAATTAACCAAACTGTAACTTTCAAGCAGACTATCTTTCTTTATTAGTTTATAAAATGCTTTAAAATTTTGAAACTTTGCTTCGATATTTTTCGGTTTTCCAAATAATATTTTAAAGTAGTTTTTTCTTATGTTTAAAAGTATTTCTGCATCTTTATTTACTTCCAATCCAACTATATGTTCTTTCATGAAATTATCTTTACTAATTTTATTTATCAAATTAGTAACTTCGGAAAAATACGCTTCTGAAATTCCCGAAACAATTGGAACTCTAGCTGAATATACTTTTGACAAAGGCATTTTTAAACCCTCTTCATCCAAATAAAAATCAGGATTTCCCGAAACTCTCGCCACAGGATTCCTTTGTTCTATTTTCGTTCCTAAAACACCGTCAATCGTTACATAAACCTCTGCATCTTTAATCATTGGGTTTTCCAACAATCTTTTTTCCATTTTATTCAAATCTAAAGTTTCTTTGCCTATACTCGGAAGCGTGTCATTATTTAGTATTAACAATTTATTAACCGCCAAGGGGGTTATAAACATTCGATTTTCATCCTTAAAATCGATGTTTATTTTAGTTATTTTTCTTTGTTCATTTCGTTGTTTACTAAAACCAAATAAAAACACAATTAAGCTCGTAACTAACAAGAATTTTATGATGCCCCAATTAAATTTCATAAGCTATTTGTTTTGTTACATTATTCACCTCAACTCCAATGTCTCCAGCACCTGCCATTATTTTTACAAAGCATTTTGAGGCTTCCATCTCTCTGAACAATTCTTCTTTTGAAACCAACTTTTTATGTTTGTTTTCTATTTTGTTTAGTAACCATTCCGAAGTAATTCCTGAAATAGGCTCTTCTCTAGCTGGATAAATTTCCAATAAAATAACTTCATCAAATTGTGACAGGCTTCTTGCAAAATCCGAAGCAAAATCTCGTGTACGAGAAAATAAATGTGGTTGAAAAACGATTAATTTTCTTTTTTCGGGATACATTTCGGTAACTGCCTGATAAAGAGCATCAATTTCTGTAGGATGATGTGCATAATCATCTATTAAAACTTGATCATCGGTTTTAATTTTATACGAAAATCTTCGATTTACTCCTTTAAAACTCTGTAATGCTTTGGGCAGGCGATTGGTTGGGGAACCTGCAAGAATCGCCATACCCAAAGCGGTAACAGCATTAAACAAATTATGTTGTCCGGGCAAACTGAATTGTAAATCGTTCAGTTTTTCCCTTGGTGTTTTTAAATCGAAAACATAGCTTCCGTTTTTAATACGAATATTTATGGCTTGAAAATCTGCTTCCTCATCCGTAGAAACAGTTTGTCCATTTAATGGCAATCCTTTTTTATAAAGTAGATTTTTTTGATTGGAAACTTTTTTAGAAAATTCAATAAAGGTATTTTCAAAATCTGAAGCGTTTTCATAAACATCTAAATGGTCTGCATCCATCGATGTAATACAGGCAATTGAAGGGCTTAATTGCAAAAACGAACGATCAAATTCATCAGCTTCAACCACCATCATAGAATCTCCGTTATATAATATGTTTGAGTTATACCCTTCTAAAATTCCGCCTAAAAAAGCGGTTACAGGCATATCACATTCCATTAACAAATGTGCTAATATTGCCGAGGTAGTTGTTTTTCCGTGGGTTCCAGCAACTGCCAAACAAGTTGTATTTTTTGTAATTTCGCCTAACATTTCTGCTCTTTTCAAAAGCTGAAAACCTTCCGAAATAAACCAAGAAAGTATCTGATTGGTTTTAGGAATGGCAGGAGTATAAATAACCATCGTTGATTCTTTGATTTGAGTTTCTAAGGGTAAAGTTGAAACATCGTCTTCAAACTGAACTTTTATCCCTTCTTCCATTAACGCATTTGTAATCTCTGAAGGAGTTTTATCATAACCAAAAACAGCCATCCCCTGAAGATTGAAATATCGGGCGAGTGCACTCATCCCAATCCCTCCAATTCCTACGAAGTAAACGTTTTTGATGTTATTTAAGATGTTCATTTTATTTATTAAAACTTGTTTTGTTACGATTGCACTTTGACTGCGCTCAGTGTGACATTAAATTATTTATTAATATTCATTATTCTTTCAATCTCGGCTACAATCTCTTTTGCTGCATTAGGTTTTGATAATTCTTTTATATTTTTCGAAAACTCTTGTTGTTTTTCTTCGGAAGAAAATAAGTCTAAAAATTCTGTTTTGAACTTAGCTTCCAATTCGTTTTCTTTAATTAATAAGGCTGCATTTTTGTTAGCAATTGCCAAGGCATTTTTGGTTTGATGGTCTTCTGCTACATTCGGCGATGGAATAAAAATCACTGGTTTCCCTACCAAACACAATTCCGAAACCGACAAAGCTCCGGCTCTCGAAATAATAAAATCTGAAGCCGCATAAGCCAAATCCATTCGGTTTAAAAAAGCGTGAACTTGCATCGTATTATTTTCTTTTTCTTTGTACATTTCAAAATAATATTTTCCACATTGCCAAATGACTTGAACTTCTAATTCCGAAAAGAAATCTATAGACGAATCGATTAATTCATTTATTCTTCTCGCTCCTAAACTACCTCCTAAAATTAGAACTGTTTTTTTGTTAGAATTCAACTTAAAAAACTGAAGTGCTTCTTTCCTTTTTTCTGAAATATCCAGCAAATCTTGACGTACTGGATTACCCGTTAATTTTATTTTAACGGAAGGAAAAAACTGTTCCATCCCATCATAAGCCACACAAATACTTTTTGCTTTATTACTCAACCATTTGTTAGTGATACCTGCGTGAGAATTTTGTTCTTGAATTAAACAAGGAATTCCATTATTAGAAGCAACTCGCAACAACGGAGCACTTGCATATCCTCCTGTGCCAATTGCTGCATCTGGTTTAAAGGATTTTATAATTTTTTTTGAAGCCCATAAACTAGAAATTAATTTAAAAGGAAACATCAAGTTTTTTAAAGACAAGCTACGTTGCAATCCCGAAATCCAAAGTCCTTCAATTTTATAACCTGATTGCGGAACTTTTTCCATCTCCATTCTATCTTTTGCTCCTACAAATAAAAATTCAGCATTGGGGTATTGCAATTTTAACTCGTTGGCAATCGCAACCGCAGGATATATATGTCCTCCTGTTCCTCCTCCGCTTATTATGAATTTGTACTTTTTATTCACTTTACTTATTTCCTGATTTTATGAAATTCTCTTTATTATTATTTTTCTTTTTTTTCTGCAGACACGTCTGCAGGCTTAAATCTATATTGCTTCACTTAAAACATCTAATGGATTTTGATCTTCAACTTCTTTTACAATTACTTCTCTTTTTGCACTTACACTCAATACCATTCCTATTGCCAAACATGTCATCCATATAGAAGACCCTCCACTACTTATTAATGGCAATGTTTGCCCTGTTACTGGAAATATTTCAACAGCAACCGCCATATTTATTAATGCAACAAATATGATAGGTAATCCCACACCAATTACCAATAATTTTCCAAATGTTTTTTCTGTTTTATGTGCTACAATTATAAATCTGAAAAGCAAAAACATATACAAAACAATTAATAACAATGCACCGGCTAGACCAAATTCTTCTGCAATAATGGCATAAATAAAATCGGAAGATGATTGTGGTAAAAAGTTTTTTTGTATGCTTTTTCCGGGTCCCAAACCTGTTAAACCTCCAGAAGCTATAGCAATTTTTGCTTTTTCAATTTGATAATCTGCATCGGTAGCTTTGCCATCGGTAAAATTTTCTATTCTACTTATCCAAGTATCTACCCTATTAGGAAATACTCCTGGGAAGGCTTTTGCAGTAAGAACAAACAAAGTTAAAATTAACAATCCTGAAGCCAATATTAAGCTCAAATATTTTAATGGAAATCCACCAACAAACAATAATATCATTAACATTGCAAATATTATTGCTGCGGTTGAAAAGTTTGCTGGAAGAATAAGTGCCAAAACTACAAAAACGGGTAACCATAATGGTAATAAAGTTTCTTTAAAAGTGATAGATTTATCATTAATTTTTGCTAAATATCTTGCTACATAAGTTAGTAAAACTACCGATGCTAATGTAGAAGTCTGAAAGGTAAAACCAACTACCGGAATCCGAATCCACCGACTTGCATTGGCTCCATCTATAGTAGTTCCTTGACTTATAGTAATAATTAACAATACCACAACAATCGGAAGCGTTATCACCGATAAACCTTTAAAATAATGATATGGTACCTTATGAACTCCATATAAAATGATAAAACCTAAAAACAAATGAACTAGATGTTTTAATAAGAATTTTAAAGTGCTTCCATCGCCATATAAATAAGCTAAATTACTACTTGCACTATAAACTGGTAAAAATGAAAATAGCGCCAACAAAGCTACTACTGCCCAGATGGTTTTATCTCCTTTAATATGTTCAAATATTTTTTTCAATTTTATTCTTAAATTATTTTTTATTTCTTCAGACAATCCTATAGGCACGTCTACATGCTACAAATGTCTTACTGCATTTTTAAATTGTCTTCCTCTATCTTCATAGTTTTCAAAAAGATCGAAACTTGCACAGGCGGGAGATAACAAAACATTATCCCCTTTTTTTGACAAACGATAGGCAACCTGAACTGCATCTTTCATAGAATGAGTTTCTACCAAAATATCAACTACATTCCCAAAAGCTTTTACAATTTTATCATTATCAACTCCCAAACAAATAATCGCTTTTACTTTTTCATTTACCAACGGATACAATTCGCTGTAATCATTTCCTTTATCTACTCCACCAACAATCCATACAGTTGGAGCTTCCATACTATCTAAAGCATAAAAAGTTGCATTAACATTGGTTCCTTTGGAATCGTTGATATAGCGAACATTATTTATTTTCAAAACATTTTCTAAACGATGTTCAACTCCTTGAAAATTTTCTAAACTTTGACGAATGGTCGCTTTTCTAATACTCAATAATTTTGAAGCCGTTGAAGCCGCCATCGCGTTTTTAATATTGTGCTGTCCTTGTAATCCTAGTTTTGTTATTGGCATTGTAAATGGGTTGTTATCTATGGTTATTATTAATTCGTTGTTTTTTATATATGCTCCTTTTTCAAGTTCTTTTTTTACTGAAAAAGGAAGTAATTGAGATTTAATTGAATTTTTTGAAAGCCATTCCAAAATCATTTCATCATCGGCATCGTATATGAAAAAATCCTCTTTAGTTTGATTCATAACAATTCTGAATTTAGATTCGATGTACTTTGAATAATCATTGTCATACCTATCTAAATGATCGGGTGAAAGGTTGGTTAAAATAGCAATATGTGGTGCGAAAGTTTCAATTCCGTCTAACTGAAAGCTACTCAACTCCAAAACATAATTTTCGTAACTTTTTGAAGCTACAGTTTCAGCGAAACTCTTTCCAATATTTCCCGCTAATGCCACGTTTAAATTTCCTTCATTCAAAATTTGATGCGTCATTGTCGCCACCGTAGTTTTTCCATTACTTCCAGTAATACCTACAATTGTAGCTTTGGTATATTTTGAAGCAAATTCAATTTCTGAAACCATTTTAATTCCTTTCTCTTTCAACTGAATTACAATGGAAGCCGAATCTGGAATTCCAGGACTTTTTATGGCGATATCTGCTGAAAGAATTTTGGTTATGGTATGACCTTCTTCTTCCCAATTAATCTCATGATGTAAAAGAACTTGTTTGTACTTTTCTTTTATTTTTCCGAAGTCTGAAACAATTATTTCAAACCCTTGTTTTTTGGCTAAAATGGCGGTTCCTACTCCGCTTTCTCCTGCCCCAAGAATTGCTATTTTTTGTTTCTCCTTCAATTTTTATTTCTCGCAAAGACGCTAAAGCGCTAAGCATTCTATTTTTCTCTCGCTCCCGAATTCTCGGGATTGCTGATTTCCACAGATTTTATTTTTAGTTTAACTTCTCTTTCAATTTCTTTAAACTTATCTTTCTCAAACTATCTAATCTTCAAAGTTGCTATGGTTAGAATTGCCAGAAATATTCCGACAATCCAAAACCTAGTAACTATCTTACTTTCATGAAATCCTTTTATTTGATAGTGATGATGTATAGGTGACATTCTAAAAATTCGCCTTCCTTCACCAAACTTTTTCTTGGTGTATTTAAACCAACCTACTTGCAAGACAACAGATAAGTTTTCAAACAAAAAGATGCCACACAAAATGGGAATCAACCATTCTTTCCTGATAGCAATAGCTATTACTGCTATAATTCCTCCAATAGTTAAACTTCCCGTATCGCCCATAAACACTTGTGCTGGATAAGTATTGTACCATAAAAACCCGATAAGCGCTCCTACAAACGACATGATAAAAATGGACAGCTCTCCCATTCGTGGGATATACATAATATTAAGATAATCTGCAAAAATTACATTCCCAGAAACCCAAGCAAAAAGTGCTAGTGTAACCCCAATTATTGCCGAAGTTCCTGCTGCAAGACCATCGATTCCGTCGGTAAGATTTGCTCCATTTGAAACTGCTGTGATTATAAAAATCACAATCGGAATAAAAATTAACCAAACATAATTTTTCGCTCCTTCTCCCATCCAACCAATTAAACTTTCATAATTGAATTCGTTTTTCTTTACAAAAGGAATGGTGGTTAAAAGTGTTTTCTCTTCGGGATAAAATTCTGGAAGTTTATTTTCTGAAGTATTTTCAATAGTATGGCGATCTTTTACTTTTTGACGTTTTACGGTAATGTCAGAATGCAAGTACATGGTTGCTCCAACAATTAAACCCAGACCTACTTGTCCGATTACTTTAAACTTTCCTGAAAGCCCTTCTTTGTTCTTTTTAAATACTTTAATATAATCATCTATAAAACCAATAGTTCCCATCCAAACTGTGGTAACTAAAAGCATAATCACATAGATATTTTCCAATTTAGCAAAAAGTAAAACAGGGATGATAGTGGCTAAAATGATAATGATTCCTCCCATTGTTGGGGTTCCTGCTTTTTCATTTTGACCATCCAAACCTAAATCTCTAACAGTTTCCCCTACTTGTTGCTTACGCAAAAAATTGATGATTTTTTTACCATAAATAGCTGCAATTAACAATGAGAACACAACAGCCAACCCAGCCCTAAACGTGATAAACTGAAAAAGCCCAGCACCTGGAAAATGATAATGTTTCTCTAAAAAATCAAACAAGTAATACAACATATATTATTTTTTTAGGGCGGTTAATAATTCGTTAATAATTTTAAAATCATCAAAATCAAATCGTTCACCTTTAATTTCTTGATAGTTTTCATGACCTTTTCCTGCAACCAAAATAATATCACCTTCAACAGCCAACTGGCAAGCGGTTTTGATTGCTTGTTTTCTATCTGTAATAGATAAAGTTTTGTTGAAATATTCCGCAGGTACTCCTTCTTCAATTTCTTTAATTATGTCATCTGGATTTTCACTTCTGGGGTTGTCACTGGTAAAAATTACTTTTGTACTAAGAGTTGCTGCGATATTTCCCATTTTAGGTCTTTTAGTTGTATCTCTATCTCCTCCACATCCAACCACAGTAATTAATTCTTCGTTATTTGTACGGATGGAATTAATGGTTTCTAACACATTTTTTAAGGCATCTGGTGTATGTGCATAATCCACAATGGCTGTTACATTTTTTTCTGAAACTACATATTGAAAACGTCCATCAACACTTTCCAAAGTGCTTATTAACTGAAGCGATTCCATAGTTTCCAAGCCCAACAATTCTGCAGTTCCGTAGATTGCTAAAAGGTTATAAGCGTTGAAATTTCCGATAAGTTTTACCCATAATTCGTGGTTATTAATTTTTAACAACAAGCCATTGAATTGGTTTTCTAATATTTGAGCTTTATAGTCTGCAATAGATTTTAGAGCGTAAGTATATTTTTTTGCTTGGGTGTTTTGAAGCATTACTCTTCCGTTTTTATCATCCACATTAGTCAAAGCAAAAGATGATTTTGAAAGCTGATCAAAAAACATTTTTTTTACATCTCTATATTCTTTAAAATCGGAATGATAATCCAAATGATCGTGAGAAAGGTTGGTGAAAATTCCTCCTTTAAAATGAAGCCCTTCGGTACGTTTTTGATGAATTCCGTGAGAGCTTACTTCCATAAAACAAAACTCTACTCCTTCCGAAACCATTTCATTTAAATAACGGTTGATTGTTAATGAATCTGGTGTAGTGTGGGTGGCATCATATTGCTTTTCATTTACCATCACTTTAACTGTAGAAAGCAAGCCTACTTTGTAGCCTGCTTTTTTAAAAAGTTGATATAAAAGTGAAGTTATTGTAGTTTTTCCATTGGTACCAGTAACACCAATAAGTTTTAAATTATTAGAAGGGTTTTCAAAATAATTGGCTGACATTAACGCCAATGCTTTTTGAGAGTCGGTTACTTCAACATAAGTAATCCCGTTGATGATTATTTCTGGAAGAGTTTCACAAATTATTGCTAAAGCACCTTGTTCCGATGCTTTTTGAATAAATTTATGTCCATCTGAAAGAGTTCCTTTTATCGCAACAAAAACATCATTAAGACCTACTTTTCTAGAATCAAACTCGATATTTCGAATAGTAACAGAAGTATTTCCTACTACTTTATTGATGGTTACTTTATACAATATGTCCTTTAATTGCATCACGATAAAAACAGAGTTATTTGTTTGCCTTTTTCTATTTTTTCACCTGAATTAACAGATTGTTTCGAAACCGTACCGTTGCCAATCACTTTTACTTGTAACCCCAAATTTTCTAATAACGAAACCGCATCCATTCCTGCCATACCGAGGACGTTAGGTATTTTAGAATAGTCTTTTTGAGATTTATAAAAATATTTTTGATAATCTGAAAAGATAGTTTCTTCTACTTCATTTATATTTTCAACTTCGGCAATAAGAGGTGAATCTGTATAAATTTTTTGGGCAATTCGTTTAAACACAGGTCCTGAAACATCGGCTCCATAATACCCAACACTTAAATCGGGTTTATGAATAACTACAATGCAAGAATATTTAGGATTTTCGGCAGGAAAATATCCCACAAACGAAGAAATATATCGTTTGTTTTCATCCCAATCCTTTTCCCAATATTCAGTTTGTGCAGTACCTGTTTTTCCAGCCATAGAGAAATAAGGTGAGTAGAGTTTTTTTCCGGTACCTCTAATAACAATATTCTTTAAAATATCTTGAATCTGTGCAATAGTTTCTTCCGAGGCAATTTTTGGGTTGGTAATTTCATTATCGAAAGTAACAATGGGTTGATTCCAAGCACGAACTTCACGTATAAACCTTGGTTTTACCATTACACCATCATTAGCTATGGCATTATAAAAATTAAGCATTTGTAATGGTGTTAATCTAAGATTATACCCATAAGCCATTGAAGGCAATGCGTTCTTACTCCATTTTGAATGACCTGGCTCTGGAATCATTGGGTGACCTTCTCCTTTAATGGCAATTCCAATAGGTTTGTTTAAATTAAAACTTTTAATTCTGTTAATAAATTTTTGTGGATTATCGTTATATCCTTCATCAATAATAGTTGCTAATCCAATATTTGAAGAAACTTCCAAAGCTCTAGCTGCAGATATTTTTCCAAAACCACCATGATGCGAATCATAAATTTTTCTTCTGTAAAAAGTTTTAACTCCCTTTTTTGTATCAACAACAGTACTCGTATCAACAATTTTATCTTCCAAAGCAGCCATCAAAGCGGGAACTTTAAATGTTGAACCAGGTTCATGAGATTCGCCAACTGCGTAATTTTGTTTTTCGTAATATGTGCCTTTACTAGTTCGCCCTAAATTTGCAACGGCTTTAATTTCGCCAGTTGCAACTTCCATAACAATTACACAACCATGTTCTGCATTGTAAATCTCCAATTGTTTCAGTAAAGCGTGGTGAGCAATATCTTGAATATTTACATTAATGGTTGTTATAATATCGTAACCATCTAAAGGCTCTACTTCGTTTTCATCAAAAACTGGTTTCCATTGTCCTTTTGCAATTTTTTGTTTTAGCCGATGGCCCGATTTTCCTTTTAAATATTGATTATAAGCTCCCTCGAAACCAACTTCATAAGTTCCTGGTTTGCCTTTCACTTCATTACCAACTAAACGTTCGGCTATTTTTCCAATGGGATGTTCTCTAACTGTTATTTGTTCGACAATTAAACCGCCTTTGTAAGGTCCTAATTTTAAAAGTGGAAAGTTTTTTACCTTTATATAATCTGAATAACCTAAATTTTTAGCCACCAACATATACCTATTTTTATTGGTTCTAGCTTTTTTGAATTTAGCTTGATAATAGGATGCCGATTTTCCAAACATTTTACTTAATTCATAAGCTAACTTAGGAAGGTATTTTTTAAAAGTTTCTGAAGACACTGTAACAGCATCAAAACGAATTTCATATTTAGGTACTGAAGTTGCCAACAAGCTTCCATCATCTGCATATACATTACCTCTACTTGATGGAATTACCCAGTTTTTTATAGTGTTCTTTTTTGCTAATTCACGATATTTTTCACCGTCAATAAATTGGATATTAATTATTTTTATAGCAATTATTATTGCAAAGAGAAACATACTTCCTGCAACAAAATATAAGCGGTTTAATATGTTCTTTTCTGTTAAAGGCACCGCACTACTTTTTTGTTTTTATTAATATTTTTCGTGGTGGCGTTTCCGATGGGTTTAACCCTCTTTTAGCCATATCCATAATTATTTTACTCTCCATTTTTGCTTGCATCAAAATCATTCTCACATCTACATATTCGCTTTTAATTTCTTTTACTTCGTTATTTAGTTGAGCAATTCGATGCACTTTTTTATCTGCTCTATGTGAGCTCGCAATCATAAATAAGGCTAGAAAGGAAAGAAATATGATAAATCTCCAGTTTTTAAACGCGTCATCACTTATTAAAAACTTTCCTTTTAATATGTTGTAAAAACTTTTTTTCATCTTTTAATCCCTATGGAATAAGTTATTCGTTTTAACAATATCAGTAACCTAATTCTACAAACTCAGTTAGTTTTTTTATAATTTTTCAGCAACACGAAGTTTTGCACTTCTTGCTCTGTTGTTTTGTTTTATTTCTTCTTCTGTTGGAATAGTAAATTTTCCAATTCTTTTAAAAGGAATTTCTGATCTTCCAAATACATCCTTTTCGGGTTCACCTTCAAACAAACCATTTCTCATAAACCTTTTTACCAATCTATCTTCTAAAGAATGATATGATATCAAACTCAATCTCCCTCCTACTTTTAATACTTCTTGTGATTGCAACAAAAATTCTTTTAAAGCCTCTAATTCTTGATTTACTTCTATCCGAATAGCCTGAAAAATTTGAGCCAACACCTTATGCTCCCTATGAGTAGGCAAAAATCTTCCCAATGCTTTTTTTAATTCTTCAGAAGAAATGATAGGCGATTTCTCTCGTTCTTCTACAATTTTTCTCGCCATACCCGCTGCAGCTCTTAATTCTCCATACTGAAACAAAACGGTTCTAATTTTTTCTTCAGGATATTTATTCACCACATCAAAGGCAGAAAAATTAGAGTCTTGGTTCATTCTCATATCTAAATCAGCTTCAAACCGAGTAGAAAACCCCCTTTCTGCTACATCGAATTGATGAGACGAAACACCGAAATCTCCTAATATTCCATCCACTTCCTTTATTCCATAAAATCGCAAATACCTTTTTAGGTACCTAAAATTTTCATTTATTAACAAAAATCGATTATCGTCTATTTTGTTTTCAACCGCATCTTTATCTTGATCAAAAGCAATTAATCTTCCTTTGTCTCCTAATCTGTTTAAAATTTCTCTCGAATGACCACCCCCACCAAAAGTCACATCCACATAAACACCATTAGTCTGAACATTAAGACCATCAACTGTTTCGGTCAGCAAAACTGGATTATGATATTCCATTGTCATCATTACTTTCGTTTCCCATTACTTCTTCAGCTAAATCTGCAAAATCGTTTGCTGCTTCATTTATAGCATGTTCGTAATTATTTTTATCCCATATTTCAACAATATTAATTGCTGAAGAAATCACAATTTCCTTTTCAATTCCTGCAAAAGATGCCAAATCTTTTGGAATTAACAATCTTCCTGCCGCATCCATTTCAACCATTTTTACACCCGCAGTAAACCTTCTAATAAAATCGTTGTTTTTTCTGTTGAAACGATTGAGCTTACTCATTTTTTTCATTAACAATTGCCATTCCTCCATAGGATAAAGTTCTAAACAGGGCTGAAAAACAGCTCTTTTTATCACAAATCCACTTGCAGAAACTGGAGCCAATTGTTTTTTTAAAGAAGTTGGCACCATTACACGACCTTTGATATCTGCTTTACACTCGTATGTTCCAATAAGATGGAGCATTAAAAATTGTTTTAAAAAAATTATAATTTCAAATATATAGAACTTTTACCACTTTTTCCCACAAAATACCACTTTGTTAATAAGTTTTTCCACTTATTCACATTTTAAGCTTATAAATTTGAAAAACAGACACTTGAAATTATTTAATTATAGAAAATAAAAATGCGTACTTTTGCTATTACAAACTCACTACTTAGTATGACGCAAAAGCTTAAAAAAGAAGGAAAATTTAATTATATAGACACAGGTGAAGGAACACCTATTATCATCCTTCATGGACTTATGGGAGGTTTAAGTAATTTTGATGGAGTTACTAATTTTTTTCCAGAAAAGGGCTATCGTATTTTACTTCCAGAGTTACCTATTTACAAAATGTCTTTATTAAAAACCAATGTTAAAAACTTTGCAAAATATGTAAATGACTTTATTGAACACATGGGTTTTAAAGAGGTGGTTTTGGTTGGAAATTCATTAGGTGGTCATATAGGATTGTATTTTACAAAAACCTTTCCTGAAAAAGTAAAGGCATTGGTAATTACGGGGAGTTCTGGTTTATACGAAAGTGCTATGGGAGGATCTTTCCCTAAAAGAGGAAGTTATGAATATGTAAAAAAGAAAGCTGAAGATGTTTTTTACGACCCTAAAATTGCTACAAAAGAATTGGTAGACGAAGTCTTTGAATCTATAAACGATCGAAATAAATTAATTAGAACTTTGGCAATTGCCAAAAGTGCCATACGTCATAATATGGCAAAAGATTTACCAAAGATGAATACTCCTACTTGTATTATTTGGGGCGAAAACGATACGGTTACACCGCCAGATGTTGCCAAAGAATTTAACGAATTGTTACCTGATTCTGAGTTGTTTTGGATTGAGAAATGTGGGCATGCTGCTATGATGGAACATCCCGACACATTTAACCAACTGCTCTATGCTTGGCTTCAGAAAAGGGGGTTTTAATTTAAATATATTTCACCACTCAATTAAATAATTTCAAAAAACAAGTTACTCCAATTAGGTTGGAGCAATCAATATGAAAATTAAATCTGCTGAATTTGTAATGAGCAACAGCGACGTTGCTAAATGTCCAAAAGACAAATTACCTGAATACGCATTTATTGGAAGATCTAATGTGGGTAAGTCTTCCCTCATTAATATGTTAATGCAAAGAAAGAATTTAGCAAAAACCTCTGGAAGACCAGGAAAAACCCAGCTAATTAATCATTTTCTAATAAACAAAACTTGGTTTTTAGTAGATTTACCTGGTTATGGATATGCGAGGGTTTCGAAAAGTAGTAAGCGTGTTTTTCAGAAATTTATTACTCAATATTTTGCAAAGCGAGAACAATTGGTTTTAGCTTTTGTTTTAATAGATTGCCGTCACGAACCCCAAAAGGTAGATTTAGAATTTATGCAGTGGATGGGCGAAAATCAAGTACCTTTTTGTATAGTTTTTACCAAGGAAGACAAAGTAAAACCCAATGCTTTAAAACGAAACATAGAAACTTACACTCAAAAAATGTTAGAAACTTGGGAGGAAATGCCTCGTTATTTTGTAACATCCTCTAGTAATACTACTGGACGTGACGAGTTGTTGAATTATATTGGCGAGGTTAATTTAGAAATTATATAAAATTAACTTTTTTTAATCTCCAATTTCTCTGCAAAATATTCACAAAAATCACGCATAGTTGCACTCATTTTGGTATCGCTTGTGGCACGCTCAAAAGTGTCTGACATTGCCGTAAGTGTTTGGTGAAAAAATATTTTCATTTCGTCTAAAGGCATATCTTTGGTCCATAAGTCCATACGCAAAGCTTCTTTTGCTTTATGATCCCAAACAGACATAAATATTGCCTTGGACTCCATATTTTCTACTCCTCCATCCTTGGCAGTCCAACTTAATTTTTCTGGTATTTTATTTTCGTCTAGAGTTACGTTTACCTTTATTTCTGAATTATGTGTTTTTGACATTTATTTTTATTCTTTAAAATATTTTAAACTAATCTATAAAAAGGAGGTTTCGGCTTTGCTCAACCTGGCATTCAATTTACTTAAAATATTAAATTACTTCTTTGGTTTGTATTTTGATTTATTAAAAATTTCTTCCTCATTTAATGTGAGTAATTCTTCCAAATTGTGATTTTTCATAAAAGACCGAACAATTTGCCACCCCATATACCTACCTATCATACCAGGAGATTGGTTGTCTATTTCTAAATAAAATTTTGAAAAAGGTGCAGGAACAATAAATCTTGAAGCTAATTTAGGGTTAGTACTAAAAAGGTATTCCTTTTCAACAAAATTTCTCCAAATTTCTATTTCGTTTTCTTTTGCCCATTTTAATTGCTCTTCGGAATAACCAATTTTATTTGAATCTGAAATTTTAGGCAACCACAAATCTTTTAAATAAAGAATTCTTCCATAATAAATCATTTGTGCTAGAAAAGTTCTGTTACTTAGTTTAGGAGTGAATTTTTGAGCATAAACTGAAGCTACATCGGGCATAATTTGAGACT
>JALWUJ010000086.1 GCA_027080135.1 Flavobacteriaceae bacterium
CCAATAAAGTTGCTATTATGGAGTAAAAAAGTTTCATAAAGGTTTTGTTTTTTTGAAAGAAAATTAACAATAATTATTTATCTTCAGTTACAGGAGGATATTGTTCCATTATTTTAGAAACAATTTCTTTAATTCGAGCTTCTTTTTTCTCAACAGAACTCATTACTAAGTCACCTTTTCCAACTCCTTGCCAAACTAATTCGTTTTTTTCTTTGTCTATTAAATCGATAAATAGTGTGCCTTCTGTTGAGGTAGAAACGGATGTTCCACCATAACCTCCATACCAAGGTCCGTAACCGTAACCCCAATAGCCATAACTGTTATTATACACATCTACGCGTTCTCTTTCTTTGGTGAAAATACTCACTAACATATCTGGTGTTTCAGAAATAGTCATTCCTTTAGCTTCTAAGTTAGCTTGAATTTCACGCATGATTCGTTTTTTGTCTAAATCTGAAATTTTTGCTTTATCAATTCCAGGTTTGTAAAATGCAAAGGTTTTATACTTATTAAAATCTGTTTTTGAATCGTAGTCTGAAACTACTTTTACAGTAGAACAAGAAGTGAACGTTAGGGTTAATACTAAGGCAAATAAACTTAAAGATTTCATAGCGTTACATTTTATTTATTAATTCATCATCAACAAAATTTGGAAGTGTAACTTGCAACAACGGATTCTTTTTCATAGCTCTTTTTATGGCAAATACAGCTTCGTTATTTCTTGCCCAACTACGTCTTGAAATCCCGTTATTCACATCCCAGTAAAGCATGGATTCTAGTCGTCGTTGTGCGTCATTACTACCATCAAGAACCATACCAAATCCGCCATTAATTACTTCGCCCCATCCAACGCCTCCACCATTATGAATACTCACCCAAGTAGCTCCTCGAAAGCTGTCGCCAATTACATTTTGGATTGCCATATCTGCGGTAAACTGACTACCGTCGTAGATATTAGAGGTTTCTCGGTAAGGAGAATCTGTTCCAGAAACATCATGATGATCACGACCTAAAACAACCATCCCAATTTTTCCTTCTGAAATGGCTTTGTTGAAGGCACTAGCAATTTTAATTCTACCTTCGGCATCGGCATATAAAATTCTGGCTTGCGAACCCACGACTAATTTGTTTTCTTGAGCACCTTTAATCCACTGAATATTATCTGCCATTTGTTGCTGAATTTCTGGTGGTGACGTTTTTTTTATTTCCTCTAAAACATCACAAGCAATTTGATCGGTAATTGCTAAATCTTCGGGTTTTCCCGAAGTACATACCCAACGAAAAGGTCCAAAACCAAAATCGAAACACATAGGTCCCATAATATCTTGAACGTAAGATGGGTATTTAAAATCGATCTTATTTTTTGCCATTACATCGGCTCCAGCTCTGGAGGCTTCTAATAAAAAGGCATTTCCATAGTCGAAAAAGTAGGTTCCTTTTGTGGTGTGTTTGTTGATGGCTTCAGCTTGACGAACTAAACTTTTTTGTACTTCCACCTTAAAGGCTTTAGGATTGTTTGCCATCATTTCGTTGGCTTCTTCATAGCTTAATCCTACAGGATAATAACCTCCTGCCCACGGATTATGAAGCGATGTTTGGTCACTTCCGAGGTCGATATAAATATTTTCTTTATCAAATTTTTCCCAGACATCTACTACATTTCCATCGTAAGCAATGGATACTGTTTCCTTGTTGGCAACCGCTTCTTTTACACGAGAAGTTAGCTCCTCTAAATCTGAAATCACTTCATCTACCCAATCTTGAGAATGGCGAGTTTCGGTCGCTTTTTTATTTACTTCGGCACAAACCGTTACGCAACCTGCGATGTTCCCCGCTTTGGGTTGTGCACCACTCATTCCGCCTAACCCTGAAGTTACAAAAAGTCCTCCTTGTGTTGCTTTATTTATTTTCCGGAAACCATTAAGAAGTGTAATTGTGGTTCCGTGAACGATTCCTTGAGGACCAATGTACATATAACTTCCTGCAGTCATTTGTCCGTACTGAGTTACTCCAAGAGCGTTGAATTTTTCCCAATCGTCTTGTTTGGAATAGTTTGGAATCATCATTCCGTTGGTTACGACCACGCGAGGAGCGTCTTTATTTGAAGGGAATAATCCTTGAGGATGACCGGAATACATCACTAAGGTTTGCTCTTCGGTCATTTCGGAAAGGTACTTCATCGTGAGAAGATACTGAGCCCAATTCTGAAAAACGGCTCCGTTACCGCCGTAAGTAATTAACTCGTGAGGGTGTTGTGCCACAGCATAATCCAAGTTATTCTGAATCATTAATTGAATCGCTTTTGCCTGTTCGCATTTTCCTGGATATTCTGAAACAGGACGGGCGTACATTTTATAGTCAGGACGTAAACGGTACATATAAATACGACCGTAAGTTTCTAATTCATTTAGAAACTCGGGTAGGAGGGTAGCGTGGTCTTTTGCTTCAAAGTACCGAAGGGCATTGCGGAGTGCTAATTTTTTTTCTTCCTCAGAGAGAATATCTTTTCGCTTTGGAGCGTGGTTAATGTTTGGATTGTAGGGCTTTGGATTTGGAAGTTCTGTTGGAATTCCTTGTTTTATTTGTTCTTTAAAGTTCATCATATATTTTTTCTCGCAAAGGCGCAAAGGCGCTAAGCTTTATTTGATAAATTATTAATAATTAGGCGATTAAAATTTAGACTAAGAGTTTTCAATATTTAATTTTGCCTACTGCCTACTTTCACACGTAATTTTAATCATAATGAAATCTACATTTTATAATTCTAATTTCATCTTCACTTACTTGATAAATAAGTCTGTGTTCTCCATTAATTCTTCTAGACCAAAACCCCCGATAATTATGTTTTAAAGGTTCTGGTTTTCCAATTCCTTCATAGGGTTGCCTTGCTATGTCTTTTAAAAGTAAATTTATTCGTTTTAGCATTTTTTTGTCAATTTTCTGCCAATACAAATAATCATCCCAGGATTCATCTACAAAAATATATTTCATTCTTCAATAAGCTCTTTGCTAAATGAATCTCCTTTTTTAAATTTTTTGATAGCAGCGTCTAGCCTTTCTATGTTTTTGTCTGAAGACATTTCGTGCTGAGTAGTCAAAAGAGAATTATATTCCTCCAATGAAATCACTACAACACCAGAGTTTTTTCCTCTATTGATAATTAGTGTCTCAAAATTATCGGTAACTCTACTAAAGTATTGTTTTATATCTTTTCTGAAATCGGATATGGTTGCTGTAATCATATAGCTGTATTTATTTGTACAAAATTATGTACAAAAAACGAATATTCAAAGAGTTTAAAAAGTATTTTTTTGTTATTTTATTTCGAGGATTTAATTCCAAGTTAATAGAATTTGAATGCTGTCCTCTCCTTTTGAAGAGATTTTCCTCTTTATTTCAATAAATTGTAATTAACAAAGCATTATATTTTTAATTAACTCCCTAAGTTTCGGGGTGATTATTTAGTTCAAAAAAAATATTTTTGCCTACTGCCTACTGCCTACTGCCTACTGCCTACTGCCTACTGCCTACTGCTTAAACCTACTTTCTTATCATACCCATACGGACAATGACGACATCCACTTTTACAGCAATAACCACGTTTAAGATGGTATTGCTCTGTAAAACATTTGTAACCTTCGGGAGTTAGGTAATAATCTCCTTTTTCTAGCTCTATATTTTTTTTGAAATAAGACACTTTGCAAAAATAAGGATTTCTTATTTTGTGCTAAAGATAGTTTTTGTTAATAGTTTGTTATTGTGTTTGGGAAATTATAAATAAAAAAGACCTTTACTTTTTGGGTAAAGGTCTTCTTGAGTTTAAGTTGTTTGTCGTGCTATTATTTGCTTTGAGATATAGTATTTTCTTCTTTTTTAATTTTTGGCATATAATCTTTGTTGAAAACAGGGAATCTTAAATCTTGGAACTTAGAATCTCCAAATTTGTCATCTCCTTTTCTATCTTTACGATTTGCTACAATTTGCCAAGAAAAACTAACATTAGAAGTTCCGTGTTGTAGTTCTTTTACGGTAAAACCAGTTAAAGATTTATTAGTAACATAAACTCCATTACATTCTCCTTCTAAAGTTACGTAAACTTTTAAAGGATGGTTTGCATCAACTACAATGTTTTTTGCAAGAATTGGATCTATATTTATGGTTGTTGTTCCATTAACTAATTGTCCAACACCAAAATCTTGAAATAAAACTTCAGGTGCTTCTGGTGCATACATTATATGTTTATCATTTTCACCTTGAACTATAGTTGACACAGTTCCGCTACCAAAAACTTTATAGTCTGTACCCAAATAACTATTAGCAACCCAAGTTTCACTTAATACTGTTCCTGAAGTATAGCCAACAGTAGCAAAATATGCTCCTGAATTATCATCACCTGTATCACTAAATGATATACCCATCATACCTAATGTATTGTCGTTTTGTGCTGCAGATTGCGCTCTAACACCCACATCAATACCTCCTGAACTAGCTGTTGTTCCACTATTGCTGTACCCAAAAATAGACGCTCTATATGCTACAACTCCTGCTGTATTATTTAATTGAGAATAAACTGCAGAAGGATTATAAGAGCTTCTAGCATTATCCACATAGTTGTAATTAGCAATCCATACATCTGAATAATTAATATTTGCCGCTACAGTTGCTGCCCCCGTAGATTGTGAAAATATACTAGTATAGCCAGCAAATGGATTGTTAGCATAAACACCTGCCCCTAACATAGTTTGCGTATTTGGAGCAACACCAATTGTTATATTAGTTTCTCTACCTAAATAACCACCTACATTATTACTATAACCATAAATACCATTATTGCTCCCTCCATTTACTTCTAATTTAACATCTGTAGCAGGAGTATTTGTTCCCATACCGATATTATCATTTGCTCCATCTACAAAAACGGTATTGGCATCGTTATCTGTTACTACTCTAAAATTAATATCATTACTTGGTTGATTAAAAATAATTTCGTCTGAACTTCCTTCGCTAAGCTCAATAAATTCTACGTTTCCAGCACCTAAATTTAACTTGTCTCCTCCACTTCTCCATATTCCAGTGTTTGTATCTGTTGAAAATGAATAAGTAGGTCTTGACTTACTACCATCAACAGCTAATAATTTTTGTGTATTATCTATTGTTAATGCATCTGTATTATTAGTTTTAAAAAGTAAATTTGTATTGTCTGTAGTACCTAAAAAATTTGTTCCTGCTGTAGTTCCGGCATTTCCTGTAAGTT
>JALWUJ010000087.1 GCA_027080135.1 Flavobacteriaceae bacterium
TACAACAAATGGTACAGTTGGATTCTAAGTTAGATAGTTATTTGTATAAATCTACACCAGAACAAAAGCAATACCAATGCATTGTTACAGAATGGGAAAATCAAGCTGGTATTTCTTCCTTAATAATAATACGTTATTACCTTACTAAATATCAAATTGGAGGTGCAGGTTGGGGTTATACTTTAAACGGATTAGAAGCTCCAAAAAGTGATTTTGAAGAAGCAAAAAAAAGTTATATAAATAGTCTTTTAAACTTTCAAATTAACCCTCAATGGGTACAAACTCACAATCAATATTGGTCACAAAAAAACCAAAAAGCTACTTTGGCTCATAACCAACGAATGGCTAATATTGAAGCTTTTGGTAAGGCAAACACGGCTTTGCATAATCAAAGAATGGCGGCGTCTGATGCACGTTTTAATAGTTGGAAAGCTAGTCAAGCAGCTTCCGATGCTCAATATAATAGTTGGAGAGCTGGTCAGGCTTCGTCTGATATAGGACAATCTAATTATATAGATGGAATTTGGGAACAAAGAAATATGACTAATACTAACACAGGACAAACCTATAAAATTGAAGGATACGATGATAATGTTTGGATGAACCAAAATAATGAGTATTTTGGAAATGATAACTCATTATACAATCCAAATTTAGATAACACTATAAATAGTGAAAACTGGACACAATTGGAAAATTATAACAATTAAAAAACATTTATTAACTAAACAAATTTATTATGAAAAATACTATTTTACTTTTAGCATTCGTGGTATTTATTTTACCGATTCTTCATTCCCAAAATTTTAATAAAATTCCAAAAGGAGGAGAAGTAAAAATAAAAAAACAAACTACTTCTTGTTTAAGTACAAGTCAACGTAATGTTATTAAAAATCAAATAAAGGAAAATATTCAATTATTAAAAAAAGAGGGAAATTTAAAATCTAACATCAAGCAAAGCGGAGGACATCCTTTGTTTATTTGGCCGGTAACTCAAGCGGATGGGTTTAATTATAATTCGGTTTGGGCACTTATTAATTATGTAGATCACAACCCAGCCTACCCTGGATTAATAACAGATTATAATTGTGGTACCCGATCTTACGACACCAATTCTGGTTATAACCACCAAGGTTTCGATATATCAAACTGGCCATTTTGGTGGAAACAAATGGATAATAACCAAGCCATTGCAGTTGCTGCTGCAGATGGACAAATAATAGCAAAAAACGATGGTTCTTACGATAGAAACTGTTCTTTTAACAACGACACACCAAATTATATAATTTTACAACATGATGACGGAAGTGAATCTTGGTATTTGCATTTTAAAAATGGTGGATTAACATCAAAAAATGTGGGAGAAAGTGTTACCACAGGGGAGTTTTTAGGAGTTTTAGGAAGCTCAGGGAGTTCTACTGCACCACATCTTCATTTTGAAGTTTATGACACCAACGATAACCTTATAGACCCAAGTCAAGGATCGTGCAACGATTTCAATAACGAAACTTGGTGGGTAAATCAAAAACCCTATAACAACCCTAATATAAATGCAGCATTAACACACAGTAGTCCGCCTGAATTTTACGGGTGTCCTGTTAGTGAAGTTACAAATGAAAGCGACCAGTTTAATCCAGGAGACCTTGTTACATTTGCAGTTTATCTACGCGATCAGGAGGCGGGAACTACTATGTATTTAAAAATAATAAAACCAGATAATACCACACTATATGAATGGGATTTTAACTTAACCGATGATTTTCTAACTTCCTACTGGTATTGGCAATATAATCTAACAGATCAAGGTCTATGGAAATGGGAAGCAACCTACCAAGGAGAAACGGTTTCACATCCATTTAATGTAGGAGTTTTAGGTACTGAAGACAACTCACTTACCAATACAATAGTGTACCCCAATCCAGTAGAAGACCAACTAATCATAAAAACAGAACAACCAATTAAAAAAGTTACCATTAAAGATTTATTAGGTAGAACAATTTTAGAAAACAATTCGCCCATAACAAGTAGTATGGAGTTAAATACTAACTCTCTTAACAAAGGGCTATATTTTGTTCGTTTAACTTCAATAACAAACAAAACAAAAACAATTAAACTTATAAAAAATTAAATTTAACTTGAAATAAAAATTTGTATCTTTCTGTCTTCTTAGTTATTAGAATGCAGAAAGATACTCTACAAAATAAAAGTCAAATACAGATTGTTGAAGCTATTAAAAACAATAACGAGCATGTTTTGCAGTCTTTGTATCTTAATAATTATAAAAAAATAGAGTATTTAGTTTTAAATAATAACGGTTCTGTTGAACAAGCAAAAGATATATTTCAGGAAGCTTACATCACCGTTTGGAAAAACATTAAAAACAATAGGTTTATCCCAAAAAATGAAACTGCAATTAATGGTTATTTATATGCCATTTCAAAAAACAAATGGATGGATTATTTACGATCTTCAAAATATAAAAAAAGTACTTCACTCGATGCCTTTAACTATAGTATTGTTGAAGATAATATTGAAGAGGCATTTACAGAAAACAGCGATTACAACCAAAAACTAAAACTTGCCATGAAAGCATTTAAAGACTTAGGAAAGCCTTGTCAAGAATTGCTTTCAAAGTTTTATTTTGAAAAAAAATCGATGGTTGAAATTGCTAAAGAATTGTTGTTAGATGCTGCTTCAACTAGAAATAAAAAATACCGTTGTATGCAAAAATTGCGTGAAATAGCCCTTAAATCTAATTAAAATGAACCCAAATCATTCCCACATATCACAACAAGATTTTGAGTTGATAGATCGTTTTTTAAACAAGAATCTAAATAAAATTGAAATTGCAAATTTTGAAAAGAGACTTCTTTCAGACAAAACTTTTAACCAAAATTATAAAGAGCAAAAATTATTATCTAATGCTATTGAGGAACAGGTATTAAGTAATAAATTAAACCATTTTCATGAAAAAGCGACTTCAAAAGTTGTTTCAATAAATAACAGCCCTTCATCAAAATACAGAAAGCTGGCTATTGCTGCTTCTATAGCAATCATAATAGGTTTGGGTGGGTTTTGGTTTTACAATCAACCAACTTCAAACCAAAAAGTATTTGCTACGTATTTTAAACCCGATCCAGGTTTAGCTACTACTATGGGAACCACTACAGAATATAAATTTTTAGATGCAATGGTAGATTACAAACAAGGTAATTATGAAAAAGCTATTAAAAAATGGGAACCCTTATCAAAAAACAACCCAACTAATGACTCAATTAATTATTTTATGGGAGTAGCGAATTTAGCAAATAATGATGCAAATTCTGCTATTAAATATTTAATTCCTGTTTCTAAAAATGAGGTTAGTGTCTTTAATAAAGAGGCTAATTTTTACTTAGGATTGGCATATTTAAAAATTGACAATGTTGAACTTGCAAAAAAATATATTATCTTTAGTGAAGTAAAAATCGGAAAACAAATTATTGCCGATTTAGAAAACTAATAACTATTGTCGCTAATATCGCTTTATAAATCCTATGTTGTTATGGGTTTTTTCCTATTAACAATGGGGTTTTCATTTGCTCAAAACAATTCAATTTACGGAGTTAACTTATTAGATTATTATCTAATTAACAACCAAATTTCTAAAGCAAAACTTGAATTAAAGACCCAAATTAATCGTTTAGAATCTCAAAAATTATTCGATTCACTTTACCAATATCCCTATTATATTGGTAAAATTTCTCAAAATCAAAATTCAACAAAAAAAGCCATTTCAGAAGCTGAGCATTTTGCAAATTCCGTTCTTGAGAAAACCCAAAATTTCAGAACCCACTACAAAACACTTTTAAACTTAGTAAATTTCTACGATGAAGTAGGCGAAAATCACAAATCCATTGAAGTTACCAAAGAAGCATTAAAAAATGTTCAAAAAATAAATAACGCTTCGTTAGACGAAATAGGAAAAGTACAATACAATTTAGGGGCAAGTTATCTCGCTATCAACAACATAGACGACGCAATAGTTTATTTCAGAAAAGCCATTATTAATTACGAAACAGAACCAAACACGTCAAAGAAAAAACTTTCTGATGGTTATAACGCTATGGGTGCAATGATGTGGATGTCAACCAAGTTAGACAGTGCCAAAATTTATTACCAAAAGGCAATCGAAAGTATTTCCAAAAATAAGGGAGATAAAATTGAAAATTTATACTTAGCCACCGTCATTCAATCCAATATTTCATTGTTAGAATATACCCAAGGAAATCTTTCAAACGCATTAGAAATTCAAAAAGAAGTAATTAATAATTATGAAATCGTTATTGTCAATTCCAAAGATGAAGTAACAAAAAACAAAGCATTACGATATCAAGCGAGAGCTTTATCAAATTTGGCAGTATTTTATAACGACCTAGGTAACTTAAAAAAATCTTACGAAATTTTAAAATATTCCTATAAAAAGAAGGTTTCATTCTTGGAACCAAACGACCGAGAACTCGCCACAACACTTATAAATATAGGGCAAGCAGAACTTATTCTTCAAGAATTTAACGATGCTATAACTACTTTAGATGAAGCTCTTTTAAGATTAAACAAATCGGAAGGCGAAAAAAATTATTGGTCTGCAACAGCATTTTTCGCGAAAGCTGAAGCATATTCAAAATTAAACAACATATCTGAAGCTAAAAAACTTTATAAAGAAAGTGAACTGCTATTTGAAAAGGCTTTGGGCGATAATTACGATAAAGAATTTCTTAATTTTTTACAGAGTAAAGCATTATTCCTTTCTGAAAATAACAACTCTAAAACTGCCATCGAAACTGCTTTAAAAGGATACAACTATGTAAATAAAAACACCACTACAAAAACAGACTTTCCTCTAATTAATCATATAGCGACGGTTTCAAAAGTTTATTACAACAACAAAAACTATCTAAAAGCAAAAGAATGGGCAAAAAAGGGTATTGATTATTTAGACTCAAATATTTCTGAAAACAAAACAAAAATAGATTCTATTAGGTTAGAATTTGAGAGACCTCATTTTTTGTTACTCGAAATTAAATCTAACACCAAAATCGTTCAAAAAAAGGATAGTGTCTTTTACAAAAATCAAATTCTAAAACTAGAAAAAGCGATTGATATACTAGAAATTAGAAAAACTACCACCCTTAATATTGAAGACGTAAATCATTTGTTTTCTCAATACAAAGAAGTGTATGATTTTACCAAAAATCTCTATTTAAAACTCTACCAACAAACTCAAAACGAAGCTTATTTAGACAAGGTAATTGGTCTTCATGAGTCTGCCATTTATAATCGAATAAGAACTCGATTAAACATCAGAAACAATATTTCGTTTAATAATATTCCGCCAGAAATTTTAAAAACCGAAAAAGAATTAAAACAAAAAATGAATAATTCGCTTTCTAATTCTGATGATTCGGTTTCGGCAATTCAAAATTTTTTTGAAGCCAATAAACAATGGAACCAATTTTTAACAACCCTAAAAAACAATTACCCTAAATATTACAAAATGCGTTATGCTACTATTGAAGAGCCTTTAGGAGATATTCAAAAATCCATTAAAAAAAATACAACTGTAGTACGGTATTTATTTATCGAAAATAATCTTTATGCTTTTGTAATTGATAAAAACAAAAAATTGTTGCTTCCATTACCTTATCAATCTAAAAATGGGTTGGTAAATAAATTAGGTGAAAACCAATATGAAATAGAACAAACCAGTACCTTATTTTTTCAACTTTACCAACAATTATGGAAACCCTTAGAAGAATATATTCATACAAAAAAAATCATCATAATTCCAGACGGAGAACTCTTTAATTTAAGTTTTGAAACTCTAACTAAAAGTAGGATAAAATCGTTTAAAGAACTTAGCAACAATAGTTTATTAGCTAATTATTACATCTCATATAATTACAGTTTATTTTTATTAAAACAAGAAAATAACACGCTTAATTATCAGAATAATTTTATTGCATTTGCACCCGAGTTTAACGATAAAATGAAAGACGATTATTTAGTTTCTATTAAAGATTCTATCTACTTAGACAAAACCTATCTTCGTTTGTTGCCTCAGCCTTTTAGTGTAGATTTAGTAAAAAAATATACAAATGAGTTTAAGGGTACTATGTTTATTAACGAAAAATCTACCAAGCAAATTTTTAAAGAGAAAGCAAAAGAGCATAAAATTATACATATTGGAACTCACGCAGAATCAAATAATTTATCTCCAGAATTATCCCGTTTAATTTTTGCAAAAGATGTTTCTGAAAATACTTCAGAAAAAGAAAATTCACTATTTACTTATGAAATTTACGACTATAATCTTTCTTCAAATTTAACAATACTTACCGCTTGTGAAACTGGAAAACCAACATACCAATCTGGAGAAGGAATGATATCTTTAGCCCACGCATTTAATTATGCAGGAAGTGAAAGTATTTTAACTAGTTTATGGCGTATTGATGAGCAATCAAGCAATAAAATTATTCAATATTTTTATGACAATCTCACTTTAGAAATGAGTAAAGATGAAGCTCTTCAAAAAGCTAAATTAGAATATTTAAAAAATGCTAATGGGAGAACTATCGAGCCTCAATATTGGTCTGGAATTATATTAATTGGAAATTCAAATCCTATTGGGCTAACTTCAAATTTCAATTCTTATTTTGTTTGGGCGTTTATTATTGGTCTATTTTTATTTTATATTTATTACATAAAATTAAATAAGAATAATCAACCCTAGTCTTTTATAATTAAAAGCAAAAAATTTATTTGTTATTATTTTGCAATTGCAACAACTTTTTCATCGTTTTATAATTTCGTGCAGTGGCTTTTACTTTTAGCTTCTTTTCAAAGAAGTTGATTCCTAATTTTGCTTTTCCTGCTCCTAAACTATAATAAATATAAATACAGGTTTTGGTAATAACAAACTCTTCGTTTGTACTTGAAAATTTACTGGTTTTCAATACAGTTTCTGTTGTTGGTTTACTTTTCAATAAAATAAAATAGCTTTTTTCTTTCTTCTCTTCTGAAAACGGACAATTATCGAAAATTAATTTTATTTGAGTTGAAGTTAGTACTAAAACAGGTACTTTCCAACCGTATTTTTTTTGAATAACTTCAGAAATTAAAGCCGATATATTTTCTTGTTTTTCTGAATAATTAAAAACTACATTCCCACTTTGAATATAGGTTTGCACATTTTGAAGGCCCGCCTTTTCAAGTAAAATTTTTAAATCTGCCATCAATATTTTTTTATGACCAGAAACATTAATTCCTCTTAAAAGTGCGATGTAAGTTTTCATTAATAACTTTGACTTTGATTTAAAACGTGTAAAATATAAACTGTAGTGTCTTCAATTTTATAATGAATTGTATATTTAAAATGATTGAAATTGATAATCCGAACTTGTTTATACCTTATTTGAAAACCATAGGGCATATTTTTAATTATCTCAATTTGAGATTCAAAATCTTTTATAAAATCTGTTGATCTATCGTAGAGTTTAAAATAACAAATAGCCTGATGAAGTTCTTTTCTTGCTGTTTCTAATACTATAAAATTATCTACCATATCTTGCCATCACTTCTTTTAAAGAATAGGTTTTCATTGTTCCATCTTCTAGTTTTTGAAGTGTTTCATCCATCATCGCTTTATACTCCTCAGATGGTTCACTAAAACGCGCAGCAGTATCTTCCAACATAAACTCGATGTAATTTTTAAGAGAACGTTTTTGAAGTTTGGCTTGTTTTTTAAGAATCTCTAATGCCTTATTGTCTATTTCGATTAATTTTTTTGTAGTTCCCATAATAATATATTTTATATATATCAAATATATACTTTTTATATCAAAAAAACTAATTATTTTCTGAAATACTTTTAGCAACAATAAATCCACCAGTCCATGCATTTTGAAAATTGAAACCTCCCGTTACAGCATCAATATCTAATATTTCGCCAGCAAAAAAGAGGTTTTTATGAACTTTGCTCTCGTATTTTTTAAAATTGATTTCTTTTAAATCGATTCCGCCTGAGGTAACAAATTCTTCTTTAAAAGTAGATTTACCGTTTACTTGAAATTCAGATTGAGTTAATTGTAAAGCTAATTCTTGAAGTTGTTTATTAGTGGTTTCTGCCCATTTTTGTGTTTCTGAAATTCCTGAAGCCACCACCAAACTTTGCCACAGTCGTTTTGGAAGATCTAATTGTGCATAGGTAAAAGGAGATTGTTTGCTATTGTTAGTTTTTAATACTTTTAGTTTTTCAAAGGCTTCTTCTGTTAAATTATCAAACAACCAATTTATTTTTAATTGAAATTGGTAATTGGCTTCAAACAACAATCTTGCTCCCCAAGCCGATAATTTTAAAATAGCAGGACCGCTAAATCCCCAATGGGTTATTAGTAAAGGACCCTCAGAATTTAGTGTTTCCTTTTTGTTTTGTAACTGAATTGAAACGAATGCTTCGGTAGTAATTCCGGGTAAGTTATTAATCCGATTGTCTTTTACATTAAAGGTAAATAATGAAGGAACTGGCGGAACGATTGTATGACCTAACCTTTCAATTAACTTCCAAATTTTAGCATTACTTCCTGTTGTAACCACTAGATTTTCTGAAGTAAATTCTCCTTTTTCGGTTTCAATTTTCCAGGTTTCATTTTCCTTTTCAATTTTTTTTACCGAATGATTTTTTAATACCTCAACACCTAATTTTTCGGCTTCACCAACAAAACAATCGATGATGGTTTGCGAGGAATTACTTTCTGGAAACATTCTTCCGTCTTCTTCAATTTTTAGGGAAACTCCTCTTTTTTCAAACCATTCCATCGTATCTCCCGTCATAAAAGTATGAAAAGGTCCGAGAAGTTCTTTTTTGCCTCTTGGATAATTTTGAGTGAGTTCTTTTGGAGAAAATTCGGCGTGAGTTACATTGCATCTTCCGCCTCCCGAAATTCTGACTTTGGTTAGTACTTCGTTACCTCTTTCAAGAATAATAATTCTTAATTCGGGATTAAACTCAGCTAAATTAATGGCAGTAAAAAAACCTGCGGCTCCTCCACCAACGATAATTACATCTGCATTTAAGGAATTAGAAATACTATTCATAAATTGTTTTTACACCTACAAGGTTTTGAAAACCTTGCAGGAGTTATAAATTAAATTGTATTTTAAAAAAAGATCTAACAGATTTTGAATACCCATTAAGTCTATAACTAAAACGGTTTTTGAGTTTCGGCAATTTGATTACAAAGCTCAAATGTTTCTTTAATATCTTCCATCGTAGTTCTGGGGTTTATCAAACACATTCGCAAAACGGTTTGCCCGTGAAGGATGGTAGTTACCAATAATGCTTTTTGAGTTTCCACTACTTTTTCCGAGATAAACTGATTTAATTTATCGAGTTTCTTTTCGCTTAAATTTTGTCCAATTGGGTTGTATCTAAAATTGATTACCGCTAAAGTTGCAGGCGAAATCACTTCCCAATTAGGACTTTTACGCAAACAATCTTCCACCTCTTCGGCTAATTTTATGTTGTAGGTAATGGCTTGTCTAAACTCTTTTAAACCAAAAGTTTTAATAGACATATAAAATTTTAAAGCTCTAAATCTTCTAGTTAATTGAATGCCGTGATCGTAAAAATTAATTTCAGATTTATTCCCTTCCACATCCTTTAAATACTCGGGAGTTTCGGTGAAAGTTCCTTTTAAATGAGCAATATTTCGAACCAATAAACAACCCATTTCGTAAGGTTGATAAAACCATTTATGAGGATCTACGGTTAACGAATCTGCTTTTTCAATTCCCTTCAACATCTTTTTTCCATCTTTTGAAAGAATGGCTGCACCACCATAAGCACCGTCTATATGAAACCAAATATTTTCCTTTTTACAAATGGCTGCAATTTCGGTAAGTGGATCTACGGTTCCAGTGTTGGTTGTTCCTGCTGTTGCAATTAAACAGAAAGGTTTTAAGCCTTCCAAACGGTCTTTTGCGATAGCGTTTTTTAATTTATTTAAGGAGAATTTAAACTCCATATTGGTAGGAATAATACGAATTTGTTCCTTTTTAAAACCAAGAATTCTAATGGCTTTTATATTGGAAGAATGTGCTTGGTCTGAAAGGTAAATAACTGCTTTTGAAAAATCATCACCGCATTTTATACGTCTAGCGGTAACGATAGCGGTTAGGTTTGCTAAAGAACCTCCACTAGTAAAAATTCCTCCTCCTTTTTTAACAGGAAATCCAAAAATTTTTAACAACCAATTTAAGGTAACTACTTCCAACTCTGCCGCAGCTGGTGAAGCTGCCCAACCTCCAGAAAATATATTAAATCCAGTTGCTAATGTATCTGCCATTGCCGAAATATAATTACTCGGTCCTGGCACAAACGAAAAGGCTTTTGGATGCGAAACAATGGTGCTTTGTGTAACTACTTCCTTTAAAACAAAGTCTAAAACTTGTTTGGCATCGGTAGCATTTTCTGGAGCTTCTTCTAAAAAAAGATGATCCATTTCGGCTCTTGATGCTGTTGCAACGGGAAGCTTTTTGTTTTGTGTTTCAAAATGTTCAACAACTGCATCAACTACCTGATAACCATAGGCTCTCATTTCTTCTTTTGAAAGTTGAAGTGTCGCTTTATTCTTTTTCATACCTTGAATTTCTTTCCTTTTATATTTTTGGCAAAAATAAGTCTTTATTCAGAATTAAAACGATTTCAGATTGCATTAAATAGGGCAAACTCATACTCTTTAGAATAATAATATTAAGACACTCCCGAATTCTCGGGATTACTAATTACACGTATAAATGAGCTAAGTTCATTTAAAATTCGTGAGATTTTACTCAAAAAGATTACCCGAAGAGAAAAATTAGTGGATATTCGAAAAATTTGTGTCTCAAAATAAAAGTATGAGTATGCCCTGTTGTATTAAAGGGCAATTTTTTAAAAACCGTTAATCAAATGTTATTTCTGATTATTATCATATAATAATACATTGAAAATCGCTAAATTTGAATATCAATTTAAAACTAAAAACTATGACAATTAACGTGCAATATGTGAAGATGCTTACAAGCGAAACGATGACAGAATATGTTACTAAAAAATTAAACAAATTAAGTGCTAAATACGAATGGATAATTAATGCCAACGTGTTTTTCAAGCTAGAAAACGACCCTCGTGGAGAAGGTCATATTTGTGAAATTGATTTAAGTCTTCCCGGTCCTAAAATCTTTGCTTCTTCAAAAGAAAAAAACTTTGAATTGGCTGCAAAAAACTCAATTTCGGATATTGCCAAACAACTGGAAAAAAGAAAAGCTTCTTTTATAAAACATTAACAGAAGTAACATAAAACCTAAAACAATGAAATTATGAAAAAAATATTAGTCCCTGTAGATTTTTCGGAATGTTCGGAACAAGCTATAAAAGTAGCTGCAAATTTAGCAAAGCAATATAATGCCGAAATTATAGCTTTGCATATGATGGGAATCACAGATGCGGTTTTAACCCATACCCAAACTGAACAAATGTTGGAAGGCGTTTATTATGTAAAATTAGCCCAAAAACGTTTTAAAGAGTTTTTAGATAAAGATTATTTAAAAGGTCTTTCTATAACAGACGAAGTTTATAATTATAAAGATTTTAGTGAAATTAATACAGTTGCTCAAGAAAATGAAGCCGATTTAATTATTATGGGTTCACACGGTAGTAGTGGTTTATCTGAAGTTTTTGTAGGATCGAACACAGAAAAAGTAGTTCGAAATTCAGACATTCCTGTTTTAGTGGTTAAAAAGGAAGCTGAAAAAATTAGTTTCGAGAATGCTGTTTTTGCAAGTGATTTTACATTAGAAAATACTACTTCATTTAAAAAGGCAATGAAACTTTTTAATTCTTTAGATTCTAAAGTAACACTGCTTTATGTAAATCTTCCTGGACAAAATTATCGAAGTACTAAAGAAATGGAAAGTCGTGTAAAAGACTTCCTATTTAACGCAGGTGCTTTGGAACGTTTAGAAGATGTTGTTTATTATAACGACTATACTGTTGAAGATGGAATTTTTAATTACAGCAATGCTAATAACATCGATTTTATTGCCTTACCAACCCACGGTCGTAGAGGATTGGCACATTTCTTCTCTGGAAGTATTAGTGAGGATTTAGTAAATCATTCTAAAATTCCAGTGATTACTTTTAAGATTTAAATAATCTTAATTAGGATTGTTCACAGAGCGGAGCGGAAGTGAAATTAATAAAAAAAGAGACCTACTAAGTTTTAAAAATCTGGTAGGTTTCTTTTACAAAGTCCCCAAAGCTATTTTAATCATATCGCTAAAAGTACTTTCTCTTTCTTCTGAAGTAGTTTCTTCTTTTGTTATTAAGTGATCCGAAATGGTTAAAATAGTCAAAGCACTCACATTGTATTTTGCAGCAACGGTATAAATTCCTGCGGTTTCCATTTCTACACAAAGCACTCCAAAGTCCGCCCATTTTTTATAGGAATTATAATCATCTTCATAAAACTCATCTGATGATAATACATTACCAGCTTTGATTTCAATATCGTGTTTTCTGGCAAAATCTACCGCTTTCATAAACAATCCAAAATCGGCAGTAGGCGAATAATCCGAATTGATAAAACGTGAGTTGTTGATTCCAGAATTTGAAGATGCCGCCATCGCAATAACAATATCTCTAACTTTTATATCTTCTTGGTAGGATCCAGCAGAACCCACACGAATTAAGTTTTTAACCCCATAATCTTTTATTAATTCGTTGCAATAAATTAGCGCTGAAGGGATTCCCATTCCGGTTCCTTGTACCGAAACTCTTTTGCCTTTATAGGTTCCTGTATAACCCAACATTCCTCTAACTTGATTGTAACAAACAGGATTTTCAAAAAATGTTTCTGCAATCCATTTGGCACGTAACGGGTCTCCGGGCAATAAAACGGTTTCTGCTATTTCTCCTTTTTTGGCTTCTATGTGTAGGCTCATAATAATGCCCGTGAAAACGGGTATCTTTTAAATTCAATTTATTATTAGGAAACTATTTTTATTCCTGAGGAAGTTCCTATTCTACTTATTCCTAATGCGATAAATTTTTTGGCGGTTTCTTTATCTCTAATTCCTCCAGAAGCTTTAATCTTCAATTTATCTCCCACTACTTCTTTCATTAATTTTACATCTTCTAATGTAGCTCCTCCTGTACCAAAACCAGTGGATGTTTTCACGAAATCGGCACCAGCTTCCATAGCTAATTTACACGCTGTTCTTTTTTCTTCTTCGGTGAGGTAGCAAGTTTCAATAATTACTTTTAGTATTTTGTTTCCACAAGTATTTTTTATAGCGTGAATTTCGCCTTCAACAAAATCGTTATTTCCCGACTGTAGCATTCCTACATTAATAACCATGTCTATTTCATCGGCACCGTCGTTAATACAAATTTGCGTTTCGGCTACTTTTGCTTCTGTGGACATGGAACCTAACGGAAACCCAATAACTGCAGCAACTTTTATATCAGAATCAGCTAATTCTTGTTTTGCTAACTTCACATAACAACCATTTACACAAACTGCATAAAAGTTGTATTCTTTGGCTTCTTTGCAAAGTTGTTTGATATCTGAAGGCCTTGCGATAGCCTTTAAAATTGTATGATCTATGTATTTACTTAAATTCATATTTGTATTTTATTTCAATCATTAAAAGTACTGAAATCCTTATTTAACCACTAACTTCCTTACCACTTTATTCGCTTCATTTGTAAAAGAAACAAAATAAATTCCACTTGGTAAATTTATAGAAATAGAATTTTCTCCTTCCAAAATGGTTTTATTCAAAAGTATAGTTCCTTGAATTCCGTAAACAGTCATTTCAGTAAAGTTAAAAGAATTATTAAAATTAATTTGCTCTTCGGAAGGATTAGGATAAAAACTGAAGCTTTCAAAATCAACATCTTCTACCGAAAGATTTTCACAACCTGTACCAACGGGATCAAAAATCACTTCCCCCAAACTCGCATCGTCAACTTGATGAAAAATTACCGACTCGGCATCTGCCAAGGTGTTCACTTGTCCTTCAATCCAACAATTATTTTTCGCCATTATCGTGTTGGTGGTATTGTTATAAAGTGCGTACAATTCGCCTCCATTTCCGTTGTCTGCAAACACGTTATTTCCGAAGCTATCAATGTCATCCCCCAAGTTAATAGAAGCTGCATCGATAACGGTAATTCCCCAAAGATTTCTTCTAATTTCGTTTCCTTCGGCAATCACTTCCATAGTTCCAGAATTAGTATTTAATGAAACTCCACTTCCACCCTGAAAAGGTAAATTCTGCGTATTATTATCTTCAATAATATTATACCGAAGAGAAGCAAATGAGTCAGGACCAAGAATGGTAAGTCCGTAACGGTTATTTTGGATGGTATTCCCGTCTATAATCGCTCTAATACTTCCGCCAACCAAATTTGCAACTGCAATCCCACCTACTTGGTCTAGTGTTGGATCACCAATTATGGTATTGTTGATAATTTTTAAAGTATCATTTACCATCGTGGTTCCTATATTTATTTGAGGTCGGTTAGTGTTTAATTGGTTGTTTCCTTCAATATAATTATTATAAATATAAGCTGAAACTGTATTATTGGCTGCGGAAGAAATTGCTGGCAACTCATTAAAACTTATGGTATTATTGGTAATTTGAGGAATACCTCTTGTTAACGAAATCACCGCTCCTGTAGTGGCTCCACCATCAACATTATTAGTTACTAAGCAATTGTTTAGTATAAAGTCTTCGGTGAGCACTTTCATTCCTCCACCAAATTCAATAGAAGTATTTTGAATATTGATTTGCGAAAATTCTTCAAAACGAAAACCTTCGTAAGGATTTAATTCATCCAACGCCGTTATAGCTACGGAGTTTGCATTTATGGTAAAAGTTCCGAAAACGGTCATTAACAAATCTGAATCTATTTCTAATGTCAAATCTGAAGAAATAATTACGGTATCGCTTTCAGAAATTACTAAGTTTTCTAACAAAACATAATCGCTTCCTGAAACTGTGATTGTGGATGGACTTGCTGCTGCAATATCGTCTAAAGTCCAATTAACGCCTGTATTTGGAGTGGTGTAGGTTTGTGCTATTACCGAAGAAAAGGTAATTAGAAACAGTGTTATAATAAGGTATGTTTTTTTCATATTAATTGAATTTTTAGTGTATGTTTTATTGAGTTTCAAAAATAGGTATCTGAAAAATAATAGAGCAAAAAAAGCTCCTCAATTTTGAGAGACTCTAAAAAGTTGCAGACGGAGAACCCCGATCCCGAAATTTCCTATGGGAGAACTCCCACTCAAAACAATTTCATAAAAAAAGCTCCTCAATAATTGAGAAGCTTTCTGTTGTGCGGGCGGGGAGACTCGAACTCCCACGCCGTGAAGCACTAGATCCTAAGTCTAGCATGTCTACCAATTCCATCACGCCCGCATTATTTTTCTTTCTAGCATGTCTATCTCCCGAAACTTCGGGACCATCACGCCCGCAGTAGATTTTTCTTTACTTTCAAATCTCAGAGTGTAAACACTCCGAAGCCTTCGGTAAAGGAGTGCAAATATACATAAGATTTATAATTTACAAAGAAACTACTTCATAAAAATACCACTTTTTACTACCTTAGCAGTCCCCTACCATTTTGGTAGGTTTCTTCAAAAAAAACATTCAAAATGAACAGTGCAAAAAACTATATTCAAGATCATAAAGAACGGTTTTTAAACGAGTTAATCGACTTGCTTAAAATTCCTTCTATCAGTGCAGATTCTAATTACAAAAACGATGTTATCCGAACTGCCGAAGTAGTTAAAGAAAGCCTATTAGATGCCGGTTGCGATAAAGTAGAAATCTGCGAAACTCCAGGCTATCCCATTGTTTATGGTGAAAAAATCATCGATCCAAACCTACCAACTGTTTTGGTGTATGGTCATTACGATGTTCAGCCACCAGATCCAATTGATTTATGGGACAGTCCACCGTTTGAACCCGTTATTAAAAAAACAGAACTTCATCCAGAAGGTGCCATTTTCGCCCGTGGTTCTTGCGATGACAAAGGTCAAATGTATATGCACGTAAAGGCGATGGAATATATGACCTCAACCAATCAACTTCCTTGTAATGTAAAATTTATGATTGAAGGTGAAGAGGAAATCGGAAGTGAAAGCCTAGGTTGGTTTGTAGAACGAAATCAAGAAAAATTATCCAACGATATTATTTTAATTAGCGATACAGGAATGATTGCTCCCGATATTCCTTCCATAACAACTGGACTTCGTGGTTTAAGTTATGTTGAAGTAGAAGTTACAGGCCCAAATCGTGATTTACACAGTGGATTGTACGGCGGAGCAGTTGCCAACCCGATTAATATATTAACCAAAATGATTGCTTCACTTCACGATGAAAACAATCATATTACCATTCCTGGTTTTTACGATAAAGTTGATGAATTATCTTTAGAGGAAAGAGCCAAAATGGGAGAAGCTCCTTTTAGTTTAGAGGATTATAAAAAAGCATTGAATATCAACGCAGTTTATGGCGAAAAAGGATACACAACCAACGAACGAAATTCTATTAGACCTACTTTAGATGTCAACGGAATTTGGGGCGGATATATAGGTGAAGGTGCAAAAACAGTAATTGCTAGTAAAGCATCTGCGAAAATCTCGATGCGTTTGGTTCCGAATCAAGATTGGGAAGAAATCACCGAACTATTTAAAAATCATTTTGAAAACATTGCTCCAGAATCGGTAACTGTAAAGGTAACACCACACCACGGTGGACAAGCGTATGTAACGCCAATCGATTGTTTGGGTTATAAAGCTGCAGAAAAAGCTTATGAAGAAACTTTCGGAAAAACACCAATTCCACAACGAAGTGGAGGAAGTATTCCTATAGTTGCTTTGTTTGAAAAAGAACTAAAAAGCAAGACGATATTAATGGGCTTTGGCTTGGATAGTGATGCTATCCACTCTCCCAACGAACATTTTGGAGTTTGGAATTATTTAAAAGGAATTGAAACTATCCCGCAGTTTTTTCACTATTTCACAAAGATGAGTAGATAGTTAATTGCAGTATGCTGAAACCTAATATAGAAAAATAAATTATTATTAATATTCTTATGAAATTATTATATATTTTATTGTTACTGGCTTCAGGTCAAGTGGTAATGAGTCAAACAAATTTTAGTATAATTAACCGAGAAAATTATTCAATTTCCTATCCTTCAACATTAAGGATAGATGAAAGTAGAACAGGTATTGAATTTGTGATATATGCTAAAAGAGAAAACAGTGAAGATGATTTTAGTGAAAATATAAACTTAGTTATTCAAGATTTAAAAAATATGAATATTGATCTAAATAAGTATGTTGCTATTACTGAAGATCAAATAATAAATGCTGGAATTCTCATTGAAAGTAAAAGAATTAAAAAGAACAATTTTGAGTTTCATAGAATAGTTTACAAAGCTACTATGGATAATCGTGAATTAAAGTTTATTCAATATGATTTTGTAAAAGAAGAAAAAGCATACATTCTAACTTTTACTTCAGAATTAGAGGAATTTGACAACTATTCAAAAGTAATGGAAGGAGTTATGAAAAATTTTGTTTTAAAATAACAATACTTCAAAATCATCATATCTTCTTGTGAATTTATAGAGAATGTTGAAGTAAGAAACCTTAATTATATCTTTTTCACATATTTAGTAATAATCACAATTTGAGTAGGTCCAACTTTCCCTTCAATAAACTCGGCATTTTCGCGATCTAAAGAAATACGTCTAACAGCTGTTCCTTGTTTGGCAACCATACTCGAACCCTTTACTTTAAGGTCTTTAATAAGTACTACAGAATCTCCAGCATTCAACACCACACCGTTTACATCACGATGAATAATAGCATCGGTTTTATCTTCTGCATCGCCTTCTGCAGCAGCCCATTCTAATTGCTGATCGTCTAAATACATCATATCTAATAAATCTTGCGACCAGCCAAAAGATTTTAAACGATGTAACATTCTCCAAGACATAATCTGTACTGGAATGGCAGGATTCCACATGCTGTCATTCAAACAACGCCAGTGGTTTTCATCTCTATTGTCCTCGTCATCAAATTGTGAAATACAAGTTTCACAAGCCCAAACTGCGGTGTCTGCTCCTTCAATATATTCTGGAGTTTTTGGAACCACATACAAAGCTAGATGCTCATCGTGACTACAAAATTCACATTTTTCTTCTGCTCTTTTTCTAACTTCTCTTTCTATACTCATACTCATCACTCGTGAAAGTGGGTGTTTTTTTATAATTCCTTCAAAAACAAGAATTTTTTTATTAAACTTTAATCTTCAGCAAATATACACAATACTACTTATTCTAAAATACATATTGAAACAATCTTGTAATTTATACATTATATATACTTTTAATTATAATCAATCCAGAAAATTTTAAATAATAAAACAAAAATGATTTTATTGTAAGAATAACATTTCGATTATTTCTTAAAAAATATTTTAACTTTGAGAGAATATAAAATAATCCGAAGCATTAAAAGACTTTTTTATCTTTTTTTAATATTTATGATAAAAATCATATTTTATACTTGTAAGTCCATTTACTTTTGTCCTATAAATTAACAAATATTTAAAACACTTTAACAATGAAAAATTTAATCAAACTATCACTACTAGTAATATTTTTAATATCGCTTTCGAGATGTGGAGGAGATGACAAAAAAGAAAAAAAAGAAAAAGTAAAAATTACTACTAAAAAGAAAGAAACAAAAAAAGTTACAACCAAGAAAGAAGAAAAAACATACGACCTTTCTAACAAAGGTATTGGTCCA
>JALWUJ010000088.1 GCA_027080135.1 Flavobacteriaceae bacterium
ACATACTAACTATTACGAAAAAGATTGTAGCAAAGAAAATATGCTACAGTATGGGTATTAGTTTAAAAATAAATTTTTATTATGGTCAAGAAAGAAACTTTACAGATATGCATAATAGCAATATTCAAGCACTAATTGAAATAATATAAAAAAAAATAAAAAACGCTTTGCATTTTAACCAAACACTAATTACATAATAAAACAGCAAAATTAAAAGAGGCTGCTTAAATTGTTTTTAGACAGCCTCTTTAGTTGATCCCCACAGCAACGGTTCTCCTAATTTTATGAAATGAATTTTAAAATTGTTAGTTACTAATTTGAGGTTGATTGTTATTTTCTAAAGCTGTTAATCTAGCTTCTAAATCTTCGTATTTTTTAAGCTGTTGTTTTAGTTGTTGGTTTTCTTCTTTCAGTGTTTCTATTTTTGTATATAACTCTTTAATGGCTTCTACAAAAATAGGGTCATAATCACCATAGGCAGTTTGATAATAACCTAAATTATCCATTGTTACTTTTGTTGGAAAAACTTTCATTAAGTCTTGTGCAATAAATCCATATTGGATATTTGTGGGTCTATTTATACCGGTTTTATCATCATTCCAAAAATAAGTAACACCTTTCATTTTTAAAATTTTTTCTAAAGCATCTTTCCCCGAAATATTCACTATGTTCTTTTTAAGTCTTCTATCGCTATTTGCTACCCAACTACCTGCTGTTGTTTTAGAAGCAGTTCCGTTTACTTCAAAAGAATTGGAAGTTGGCGTTCTGTTAATTCCGACTTTTCCTTCGCCTTTTACCGTTATAATATTTCCTCCTACAGAACTATAGACATTGAAGTAATTAGATGTAGATGTATTGTCTGTACGACCATACAAAGTCCAAGTATTAGTAGTTTCTGCGGTATTTGTAAAATTTATTCTAGCACCATCATTTGCTTGGTTTTCTTCAAGATTTAACTGAGGAGAAGAACCTGAACCATTTTTTTTAATATGCAATGCTGCATTTGAAATTGCTGTTGTTCCAATTCCTACATTTCCGTTAGTGTATATATTATCATTTATACTGTTAGGTGGAGTCCCCCCACTTTCATACCAATCGGCGTCTTGGAGCGAAGATAAATTTACTGTTTCACTACTTCCGTTTTCAATGCCAATGGTTAAAGTTGTGCCGGACAAACCAGAACCAGAAATGTTTTGGTCGTCGGTACCTACTGTGGTTGGGTCTGCCCAAGTAGCATTTCCTGAAGCATCAGATTTTAAAATATAATTATTAGCAGCACCATTGGTAAATTTTAAAGCTCCATCTACTTGTAATAAATCTTGAACAAAGACGTTTCCACTTCCTGCGGCGGGAATTGTTGAAGTGTCTCCGAAATAACCTGCCCAATTAGTTGTAGATCCTAAAGCATATCCTAAAACACCATAATTTTTTCCAATGGATGAATTTGATGTAAAACTTCCTCCAATGTTTGTGTCGCTTGCATTTCTAGCCGAAACTCTTACCCCATAGTTATATGTACCATTTCCAGTTGAAGAACCACTAAAAACCTCGTTGGATACAGAATTAGCTACATTAAGACCAAATACAGCCGTAGAACTGTTTCCATTATTGGAGTCATAGAGTCTAAAGTATCCTCCGGCAATATTGCTTCCATTACCATTATTTTTAGCATTTACATTTAAGCCAACTCCAATACCCGTATTTCTTGTGTGGGTATAATCTATTTTCATACCATCGCGATTGTATGCAGGATTACTGCCACCATCACTTGTATATATAAGATTTAAGCCTGAATTAGGATCATTTGTGCCTATGCCAACTTTACCTTGTGTAAAAATAGAGGCGTTAATATTATTTGAGGAATTTGTAGTCCCCGATTCATACCAATCGGCATCTTGTAGGCTTGATAAATCTACCGTTACGGGTGATACACCATCGTTTTGAAGAGAAATACCTAATGTAGTACCGGATAAAGAAAATAAATCTACTTGTTGGTTATCGGTATTCATTGATGGGGTTACCCAACTTAAATTTCCTGAACCATCTGTTCTTATTACTTGGTTTGTGGTACCGTCTGAAGCAGGCATAAAGTATCTGTTGGATGTACTGTTTCCTAAAGACATTCTTCCAATAAAATATCCGGCATACCCGCTTGATTTTTGCACATCACTATAAACGCCGTAATGGGTTCCTCCTGCAGAATTAGAAATATCAATATAGGTGCCGTATTTTGTACCTGTGTTGGGACTTGACATAATAGTGTGAACACCGAATTGCGTACCGCTAGAATTACTTGTAAAATAATTATAAACCCCTTTAATTGTTCCAGATAAACTATTGTTAACCCTGTTTTCCATACCTGTAAAATTTCCAGAACCAGTTGTAATTACGTAGTTGTACATACCCTTACTGGTTAATGCACTATTGGATAATGTTCCTGAACTACTATTATATACACCAATAGAAGGCAAAGAACCAGATTTATTATTATATAACCCATATAAAGTACTTGATGAACCCTGTAAATATCCTAAATACGAGCTATATCCAAGGCCTGAAAGAGAACCAACTAATATTTTTTTATCTGATACTGAATTTCCCGAAGTTAGGGAAACATTTATTCCTTTAGTGCCATCTCCAATGGAAGATATATCAACCAAAGGGTCTGATGTATTAGTTGGTCCAATTTTTATTGCATTATTTGCTATTCCTGAAATAGATGTTAGGTTATATAAAGTGTTGGGGTTGACTGTTCCAATCCCGATTTTACCGGCATTTGAAATTCGAAAAGCTTCAATTCCATTTGCAGTATAAGCCATAGTGTTGGAAGCAGGACTAAAAAACCCAGTATTAGAAGAAGAGAACCTTATACTTGGATCTGATGCACTTCCACTATCAAAACTTATTTCATCTACTTTACTTATATCATTTGGGTTGAGATAATAAGAAGTATTGTCCCAGTCTATAATACGGTTGCTTATATATAAATCATTATCAGTTGTATTATTGTCTCCAATAAAAACGTCGCCAGTTTGACGTTCTATATCGGCACCAACATCGGTCCAATCGTCATCTCCAGCAAGACTAGATAAATCTACGGTAACAGGAGCCATTCCATCGTCTTCTAAAGAGATTCCGAGTGTAGTGCCAACTAAACCAAATTGATCAACAATTTGGTCGTCTGTATTGGGTATAAGGGTTGCCCAACTTAAGTTTCCCGAACCATTTGACCTTAATACTTGACCAGACACTCCATCTACTGTTGGGAAAGCATACCCTGTCCCAGTTGGATTTCCTATTTGTAATTCACCATTAGTTCGTAAGATGTTAGTGTCAAACTCTCCATAAATAAGTGCATTGTCTGCATCTGCATTGGAGTTTTCTATATAGAGTTTATTACTTCCTGTTTCACTAAATCCAGCATAATATCCTAAAAATACATTTGCTTGCCCACCATTATTTGAAAAACCTGCTTGATGACCAATAGCAATATTACCTGTTCCTGTTATATTTGTATATAGGCTCTGATATCCTAAAGAGATATTTCTTTGTCCACTAAAATCATTGTTTTGTGATTGATAACCAATAGCAACATTATAATCTCCATTTGTATTGTTTTGTAGGGTTTCAAAACCGATTCCAATATTTTTATTATCTGTACTATCATCATTAGCTCCCGCATTAATTCCTAAAAAAACTGATGAACCATCATTGGTACCGTCGTTATCAGATTTTCCATCAATGAGGTCATCTAATTTTTGTACAGTTCCCCCAACAACACTTATCCAAGCAGCAGGTCCCGCATTGTTATCCCAATAATAAAACCCAGGTGGGTTACTACCAGAAGTAGTAGTAAGATAAACCATCATACCTTGTTGTGCTGCTGTTGGGTTTGTAGCTGGAAAATCGTCTATACGTGGAATTAAGATTCCATCTGTGTTTGAAGGAGTAGCTTGATTTGTCGCAGTGATATCCAGACTTGCTTTAGGATTGGTATTGTTAATACCTACCTGTGAGAATCCAGAAAAGCCAAACAATATCCCAATACCTAATAAGAAAAAACACTTCATAATTAAAGGCTATTTTTTTAGTTTTTTAATAACGTTAGTAGTTTTGGAAGGTTTTATCACCAAATTAATTTGATTAAAATTGGTAGTAAGCTCTGGTAGATTTGGGTTTGTACTTGAAATTAAAACTACTTCAGAACGCATAGAATTGCAATACCATAGTGTTAAACCTACTAGTAAAACTGAAAATGCATACTTTTTCATTTTGATAAAATTTACTTATTTCAAAAATAATTGAACAAACTCTTAAGTTTATCATCCTATCGGGTGATATTTATAATGTTGAAATTGAATAAGATTGGTTTTTGTTATCTTGATTTTGTTGAAATTACCAAGGTAAATTCTCCTTCATCTAGCCCTTCAGCTCCTACAACTCCAATAATTACTCTGTATGAATTATTTAAAGCTGTAAGCCCACTAACCGAACGCGTGTGATCTTGGGTTCTTCCTCTTTTTTTGTAATCCCATTTATGATCTGCTTCACAACTAATACAGCTTTGTAAATTGGGAACTATTGGCATTTTGTTTTCTCCAACTTGGTAGGCATAAATACTAAAATTAGCTTTTGGGTTTTTTGGTATAACAGTGATGGTTAATTCGCTATATGTTGGAATTATACCAGTAAATAAAACGTGATTTCCAGTAAATTTTTGTTTTTGAGTTTCAGGGAAACATGCATTCTGGCTGCTCCAAGCCCAAGATAAATCGTTTATTTTTTCTCCTTGATTTAGATTGCCAACATAACTAACATCTTTGTTGGGTTCTGGAATTACTTCAAAAACCGGGGATTGAGCTTTCATAAAAAAAGAGCTTAAGATTAAAACTAGAGAAAGGTTTTTCATAGAACACAATAATTATACTTTATTGGTCAAAAGTAGTAGGTATTGCAAGTTAGGATATCACCCAATTGGATGAAATTTGTCATGTTAAATAATAATAAGTATGACTTAAGAAGTTAATATTTTTCTAATCTTAACAATGGCTTCGGCACGAGTATGGATGTCTAACTTTTCATAAATTTTTTGAACGTGTGTCTTTATAGTATTTAAACTCACAAAATGTTTTTCTGAAATTTGCTTATTGGTTAAGCCGTTGTACATTTCAACTAAAACATCGTACTCTTTATTAGTAAGTTTGTTGGGCAGGTTTTTGTTTACTAATTCTATAGAAAGCGTGTTGGTTTTTTTTCTACCTTGGAAATTAGAAAGAGCAATTTCAATTCCGGTATAAAGGTCGGCTTCGTCAAAAGGTTTTACAATATAACCCATTGGAAAAGTATGTTTTACCTTGTCTAAAACAATTTTTGAAGAATAGGAAGTAAGATACAAAAAAGGGAATTGATATTTATTGTTTATTTCTTCTGCAATAATAATTCCGTCTGTATTACCTCCTAAATTAATGTCTAATAAGGCGATATCTGGTTGCTGGGTTTTTAGGAGATGAAAAGCTTCTTCTTTATTAAAAGCAATTCCTATTACTTGGTAATTTACTTCGTTGAGAATGTCTTTTATATCTTCAGCAATTAGTGGTTCATCTTCAACAATAAGTACTTTTATTTTTGACATTTAAACGGCTTTAAATTTTTTAATTTTAAGGTTAATTGCAGTTCCATTTTCTGAGCTTTCAATATTAAAATTAGCAGCTAGTTTCTGGCTAAAGGAACGGATTAACTTATATCCTAAACTTTCTGAATTTTCTATTGAAAAACCTTTTGGAAGTCCTTCTCCATTATCTTTTACTGTTAAATTTAAAAAGGAATTAACAATATTTAGATTTATTGAAATTTCTCCAGAATCTCTATTCAAAAAAGCATATTTTAAGGAGTTGCTAATCAGTTCGTTAATAATTAACCCTAATGGAATAATAGTATCAACATCTAATTTTATGGGTTGAATATTGGTGTTAATTTGTATTGATTTACTATCGGTTTTATAGGTAGAAACCAAATTGTTAACCAGTTTTGTAATGTATTGTTGCGTATCTACTCCCACTAAATTTTCATCTTGATATAAGTTTTGATGTATTAATGCCATTGCTTTTACACGATTTCTGCCTTCTTGTAACGCTTGATTAGCAGTGGAGTCTTTGGTTTGTCTTTGTTGTAAACTAAGTAAGGAAGAAACCACTTGAAGATTGTTTTTTACACGGTGATGAATTTCTTTTAAGAGCACCTCCTTTTCTTCTAAGGCTTTTGAAATTTGTTTGTTTTTATTTCTGTTTTTAAGCATAAAAAACACGAGTAATAAAGCAATAACTAAAATAGCAATGGCAAAAATTTGGTAGAGTTTTCGTTGTTGTTCTTTCTTTTGTGCAATTAATTTTTGTTGTTCTTGTTTTTTATCAAATTCGTATTGCATTTGTAGCTGTGTGAGCTTTTTTATGTTCTTTTCGTTAAAGATAGAGTCTTTACTTTCTAAATATAGTTCGTAGTTTTCCAAAGACTTTTTATAATTTCCTAAACCTTTATAGGCTTCAAAAAGGCATTGGCAGGAACTAATTTGATATTCTAAATCGTTTAGTTTATAAGATAGTTTTTTCGCTTTTTCACAATCTGTTTTTGCTTTTTCAAATTCTTTGGTTTTGTTATAAAGTTTTCCTCTTTCAAATAAAACATTGGCAATCCCGGAGGTGTTTTCAATTTCTTCAAACGATTTTAAAGCTTGGTTGAAACTGGAGAGCGATTTGTTTAAAAGTCCGTTTTTAAAGTTGGCAATACCGATAGTTAAATCGGTATTTGCTATGGAACGTATAGGGGCTTTTCCTTCTATTTTTAATTTTTTGGCTCTTTTTAAAATAGTGAGTGCCTCTTGGTAATCTCCTTTTTTTAAAAGTAAATCTCCTTTGTTGGTTAAAATGGCACCCGCATTTGTTTTAGAGTTTAATTTTAAAGCGTTTAGGTATGCTTCATCGTAATAAGGAAGAGCGGTTTCAAAATCTTCCATCTGATTATAAAAGTTGGCTAAGGAGTTATTTAACACCAAACTTTGCCCTTTGAACTTATATTTTTCTTTTTCAGAAAGTTGAAGGGTATCTGTTTTTTCCAAAATAGTTTTGGACAATAATAAGGTAGAAATGGCTTTAGGAACATTTCCTTTTTTCTTGTAAACACCTCCAATTGTGTTTAGAATTGATGATTTTAATAGGTAGTCTGGCTCTGTTTTATTTATAGCTTCTTTGGCTTTGTTAAGGTAGTATAATGAAGAATCTAATTGGGTGTTGTAATAAAAATAATTTCCTTTAGAATAATAGGTTCTAGCAAACATCGCATTGTTTTGGTTTGCTTCAGAAATTTTTAAAGCTTCATCAAGAAGTGCTTCGGTATTTTTTATATAACGGTATCTTCCTGAGAGACCTGTAAGAAGAGTTACTTTTTTAAAATCTGATGGTACCGTGTCTAAACTTTTAATAATAGAATCTACTTGTTTTGAAGAAACAATTTCATTTTGAGAGATTACCGAAATGGTAAAAAAACAGAAGAAAATAAAGAAAGTATTTAATTTCAAAACAAAAATAGGTTAGTTGAAGCAAGATAATCAAATTAATAGAAATATAGGCATTTATTAAATCTAAAAATAATTGCTTTATAGAAATGCTAAGTAGATAATTTTTGGCATAACCCTTGTAAAGTTTGTTATAACTATTAATTTTTTAAATACTACATTATGAAATTTTCAACACCACATTTAGACAGTTACCCACAAAAATCATCATCGAAACGCAATGATAAAAAAAATGTAAATATTAAATGGAACTCTAGATTGTTTTTTCAAATTAGTTTAATTTGTTGTCTTGTTTTGGCTTATGTTGTAATACAAACCAAATTTAAAGTAAATGATAAAGAGTTTGCTAAAAACAATATAGATTATTTGAATGAGGATCCTTTATGGGTTTATACTTTGGAGGACCCTATTGATGTTATAAAAAAGAAGGTAGTTGTAAAAGGTACTCCTCCTAAAATTATTGAAAAAGTAATTGAAGTTGTTCCAGACGATACTCCTTCAAAAAAAGAAACCAAAACCGAAATTCCTTCAGAAAACAACCCTCCTGTAATTTTACCTCCTAAGAAAAAGGAACCTAAAATAAAAACTATTCATAATGTAATGAATGTTGAGTTTGTACCCATTTTTCCGGGTTGCGAAAAAATGACTAACAATTTAGAGTACCGAAATTGTATGTCTGATAAAATTAGAAAATTTATTGGTAAAAAATTTAATACCAATATTGTGGATGATGTAGAAGATAAAAAAGAACAAAGAATAATTGTACAGTTTACTATAAACGACAAAGGGTATGTAACCCAAGTTAAAGCTCGTGCACCCAATAAGAAATTAGAAAAGGAAGCCATAAGAGTACTATCTAAACTTCCGAAACTAAAACCTGGACGACAAGGAAATACAAATGTTGCCGTACAGTATATGATTCCGATAACTTTTAAAACGGGTTATTAAAATTAAAGAACCTCATCTTTCAAAATAAGATGAGGTTTGTTTTTTCTGCTGAAATAGTAAAATTACGTATCTTTCCGAAAATTATAATGGTTCATTAAAATGAAGAAATTTGCCTCGTTTCTTGTAATTATTTTTTCTTTAACGGTATATTCTCAAAATACTTTATCACTTTACGAGAAATACCCTGTTTTTAAAGAATGTGCGGACCAGCCGGTAGACTCTCTCGAAAATTGCTTTAATTATACCCTAAAACAATTCGTGTTTGATAATTTTAAAACCCCACAAATTGTTTCAGAAGAAAACTATCAAGGAAAAGCTGAGGTATTAATAGAGGTTAACAAAAAAGGTGAGTTTAAAGTGCTTTATGTAGATGCCTTTTATACTGAAATAAAAGACGAAATTAGACGCGTTTTTAAAATGCTTCCCAAAATTAATCCTGCAACTTATAACAGCGAGCCCACTTATATGCAGTTTAGTTTACCTTTTAAAATTCCTTTAGAAGAACCCAATAAAGAAATTTCTATTATTAAAGAAACGCCATTGAATCCTTCTAATGAATATGATGATATTATAAAGTTTCCCTACACCAATGAAGAATACAAAAGCAATTTAAATATTCCCCTTTCTACTCAAAATTATAGCAGATTTGATGCCGCTTTAAATAAAGTAGGAACCAATAGTCATACAGCACAAAGACCATTTTTGTATAATGAAGTAAATAAATACTATGACTTTGATGCAGAAAATAAAATATTAGCAAAATCGAAAACTTCTTGGTTTGGCAGAAAGTGGTGGAACGAGCATATGGTTGCATTTAAAGGCGAAGATTTTTGGTTTACCTTAGATCCTGGGGTAGATTTACAAATAGGAAAAGATATAGATCCAGATGTAAATACTTATAATAATACTCGTTTATTGTATGTACAAGGAGGCATCGGTAAAAAGCTTAGTTTCTTTACTGTTTTTTATGAAAGTCAAGGGAGGTTTGCCGACTATTTTAATCGCTATGCAGAATCTATTAAACCCGATGGAGGAAACCCTGCGATTATCCCAGGTCGTGGTATTGCAAAAGAGTTTAAAACCGATGCTTATGATTATCCTGTGGCAACGGGATACATTTCTTATACACCTTCAAAATATTTTAATTTTCAATTGGGTCACGGAAAAAACTTTATTGGTGATGGGTATCGCTCTTTGTTTTTAAGTGATAATGCAAGCCCGTATCCCTATTTTAAAATTAAAACCAATATCTGGAAATTACAATATACCAACTTATGGATGTCTTTAAAAGATGTTCGTACTGAAGTGTTAAATGAAAACCGGTCTTATAAAAACAAATATATTGCAAGCCATTATTTAAGTTATAATGTGACCAAACGTTTAAATATAGGTTTTTTTGAATCTGTAATTTGGGAAAGTGCCGGAGATGGATTGGATTTGGCGTATTTAAACCCTATTATCTTTTTTCAAGCCATACAGTTTTCAACAGGATCACGTTCGGGGAATGCCCTGATAGGTTTTAGTGCTAAATATAAATTTTCTGACCGTATTAATGCCTATGGGCAGTTTATTATCGATGAATTTTCTTCCAGTGATGTTTTTGGAGGCGAAGGAAGTTGGAAAAACAAAACGGGTTACCAAATTGGGATGAAGTATTACGATGCCTTCGGATTAAAAAATCTGTATTTACAGGCTGAATATAACAGAGTTCGTCCTTATACTTATTCGCACAATACTATTGTTTTAAATTACGGACATAATAATCAATCTATCGCACATCCTTATGGAGCAAGTTTTTCTGAGTTTTTAGTAATTGGTCATTATAACATCAAAAGAATATTTGGAGATGCTAAATTTATTGTGGCAAAAAGAGGGTTCGATTTTAACACAGAAGAGGATACTGCTTTTTACGGAGCCGATATTTATAGAAGTGAAGAAGACCGAGCTTTTGAAACAGGAAATAAAGTGGCACAAGGAAACACAACCAATTTCTTTTTTGCTGAATTACAAGGGGGTTATTTAATAAATCCTTCCACAAATTTGAAGGTTTACGGAAGTGTTATTTTTAGAAGTTTTAAACCTTTAGTTAATACTGAAACGGTTTTTGAAAACACCACCACTTGGCTAAATCTTGGAATTAGAACCGATTTGTTTAATTGGACTAACGATTTTTAAAGTCTGTTTTTATTTGCGTTTAAAGACTATAGAATATTTAAAAATACTATTGTAAACCAATAGCAGGTAGTCTATATTTGCAGCGCTTAAAATCAAGAAATTGACGGTTACTCAAACAAATCCCGAAAAGAATTCATTTATAAAAAACTTCCTTGAAATAACGAAAGTTAGATTGTCGGTAAGTGTTCTGTTTTCATCTATTGCTGGATATTTTCTAGGAGTAAATGTAGTGGATTATAAAGTGCTTCTTTTACTTATTATTGGAGGTTACAGTATGGTGGGTGCTTCAAATGTGTACAATCAGATTATTGAAAGAGATTTGGATGCTTTGATGAAACGCACTGAAAATCGTCCTATTCCTTCAGGTAGAATGAGTGTAAACACAGCATTAATTATTGCTGTAATTCTTACTATTATTGGGATAACAGCCCTTTATGCAATCAATCCAATAACGGCAATGTTTGGTGCAATTTGTATTTTTATGTACGTGAGTTTATACACTCCCTTAAAAACAAAGACACCGCTTTCAGTATTTGTTGGTGCATTTCCGGGAGCCATTCCTTTTATGTTGGGTTGGGTGGCAGCAACCAATAATTTTGGTATCGAACCAGGCACTTTATTTATGATTCAGTTTTTTTGGCAATTTCCTCACTTTTGGGCTATTGGTTGGTTTTTATACGACGATTATGAAAGAGCAGGATTTTTTATGCTTCCCAACGGGAAGAAGGATAAAAGTACCGCCTTGCAAGCTGTATTATATACTATATGGACAGTTTTAGCATCCTTAATTCCTGTTGCCGGTATTACAGGAAAACTTTATCTATCACCTGTGGCAGGAGTTTTTATGGGATTGGCAGGAGCAGGTTTTTTATATTTCGCCATAAGATTATACCGAATTAAAACCGATAAAGTGGCTAAGCAGTTTATGCTAGCAAGTGTGAGTTATATCACCTTGCTACAAATAATATATGTAGCCGATAAATTTATAAGATAATGGGAGTAACTTTGCAAAAAGATTTTCAGATGGAACAAAATTTAAACAATGACAAACCAAGAGTAGACCGAGCAAAAAAAATGATGCTTTGGTTTGGGATGATTAGCTTATCAATGAGTTTTGCAGGACTTACCAGTGCTTATGTAGTAAGTAGTAAACGCGAAGATTGGTTAAGTGATTTTCAAATTCCTGAAGCGTTTTACTTAAGTCTAGCAGTTATCATTTTTAGTAGTATTACTTTCTTTTTTGCAAAAAAGAGTGTCATGGCTCAAGAAAATAAAAAAGGAATGATATTGTTAATTACCACCTTCCTTTTGGGAGTAGTTTTTGTTGTTTTTCAGTTTAAAGGTTTTTCAGAAATAATAGCAAACGGATATTTTTTTACAGGAAGTGAAAGCACCATTACAACTTCATTTATATATTTGGTAGTACTACTTCATTTAACACATATTATTGCAGCTTTAATTTCACTTTTGGTTGTAATTTATAATCATTATAAACAAAGATATACACCAGAAAATACCGTAGGCATAGAAATAGCCGCTACTTTTTGGCATTTTGTGGATGTATTATGGATTTACCTCTTTTTATTTTTCTATTTTGTTAGATAAAAAATATATGTATTTTTGAAACCTATTAAAATCAATAACTAAATATGGACGCTACAGTTGCAAAATCAAGCACTGACAAAAAAACTTGGGACGGAAATAACAGACCACTAAATGCCAGCTATGGTAAAATGATGATGTGGTTCTTTATCGTTTCGGATGCATTAACTTTTTCAGGATTTCTTGCTGCCTACGGATTTTCAAGATTTAAATTTATAGATTCTTGGCCAATTGCCGATCAAGTTTTTACACACATACCATTTATACACGGAAATTTCCCGATGTACTATGTGGCATTTATGACATTTATTTTAATTTTTTCTTCGGTAACGATGGTATTGGCAGTAGATGCTGGTCACCATATGAAGAAAAACAAAGTAATTGTTTATTTATTCCTTACCATTATTGGGGGGTTAATATTCGTAGGTTCACAAGCTTGGGAATGGGGAACTTTTATTAAAGGAAGTTATGGTGCTGTTGAAACCAACGGCGGACAGATACTTCAGTTTGTAAAGGAAGACGGTTCGAGAGTTGCTTTGGGCGATTTTGCTGTTCCTATGCATTCCGAAAGAGTAAGACAAGAAAGTAACGACGGCATTTGGTATGAGTCTGAAGGTTATAAAAACAGTGTTACTTTAGAAGAAGTAACCAAAGGATTTTTAGCAGACGAATCTCTTTTAATAAGAACTCAAATATTAGATGAATCTGGAAAACCAACGGTACTTTCGAGAGCAGAATCTGTTGCAAAACTAAAAGCCAACGGAAAAGCAATAGTAGAAGGAGCCAACTTAAAACATAACGAGTACGGAACACCTTTATTTGCAGATTTCTTTTTCTTTATTACGGGTTTCCACGGTTTCCACGTATTTTCAGGAGTTTTGTTTAATATTATTATATTTATAAATGTAATAATAGGAACTTACGAAAGAAGAAAATCTTACGAAATGGTAGAAAAAGTTGGGCTTTACTGGCACTTTGTAGATTTAGTTTGGGTATTTGTATTTACCGTATTTTACCTTGTTTAATCGTATAATAATTAAAAATGGCACACGATCATAATTTAGCAATATTTAGAGGAAAACTTAAATTTAAGTCCAACGTTTCAAAAATCTGGGGCGTTTTTACCTTACTTTCAATTATTACTATTATTGAAGTTTTCTTGGGAATAACCAAACCTACTTTTTTAACAGAACACCATCTGTTTGCATTAAAATACCTTAACTGGATATTCTTAACATTAACCATTGTAAAAGCCTATTATATTACTTGGGATTTTATGCATATGCGTGATGAGAAAATGGGGTTGCGTAGAATAGTGGTTTGGACCTTTGTATTCTTTATCATCTATATCTTATTCATTTTACTAACCGAAGGAGACTATATATATAATGTATATAATTCAGGTTATATAAAATTTGATTTCTAAAAAGAAACACCTATAAATTAATAAAGACTCCATTCGTTTATTCGGGTGGAGTTTTTTTATACCATTAAAGTATGGTTCAAACCTATTTAACCTTTATTTTTGCAAAGTGAAAACTAAAGAGAAAATTAAAAAGTTTACCGTCCTTGGAGTATTGTTTTTACTCCCAATAACCGCCTATTTGTTCTTCGCATCGGGAGTAAACCATTTTGCTAAACTTCCTGTTTTAACTGAAAATGTTTTAGAAATCAACCATTTTAAAACGGAAGATGGCGAGGTTAAAAGGTTAAAAAATCATATTACGGTCTTGTGTTTCTTTGGAAGTGATATTGAATCCAGTAAAGCCAATGCCTTTAATTTAGCTCACGAGATTTATAAGAAGAACTATCAATTTAAAGATTTTCAGTTTGTGATACTCACTCCAAAAGGGGTTGAAGCTGATGTAAAAATATTAAAAACAAAACTTGCACAAATAGAGAACCCCGAAAATTGGAACTTTGTTTACGGAAGCCCTGAAGAAATAAAAAAAGTATTCAACTCTCTTAGAACAACCTATACCTTAGACAAGAATAGTGCTTCTCCTTATGTATTTATCGTAGACAAAGACCGAAACTTAAGAGGAAGAGACCATGATGATGATGGGCAAGTGTTGTATGGTTTTGATGCTCGGGTGTATTCAGAAATAAATAATAAGATGAGCGACGATATTCGGGTGTTGTTGGCAGAATATCGCTTGGAATTAAAGAAGTATAATAAGAAAAAAGAAAAGTAGCGTTATGAAGAAGTACTCCTATGTAGGTATATCGTTTGTTGTATTGGTCTTTGGTATTTGGGCTGTTCCTAAAATAATAAACACTTTGTCTCAACCCGATTTGGCTGTAATTGGTCAGGTTCCTGCTTTTAGTTTTACCAATCAGAATAAGCAAACTATTACCAACGAGAACTATAAAGGTAAGGTGTATGTGGTGGAATTCTTTTTTACTACCTGCCCTTCAATTTGCCCGATTATGAATGAGAATATGGTAAAAATACAAGATGAATTCTTCGGAAACCCAAATTTGGGTATTGCTTCATTTAGTATAGACCCTACTCACGACACTCCTGAGGTTTTAAAAAAATACGCAGAGAGTCATAAAATTACCAATCTGAATTGGAATTTTTTAACCGGAGAAAAAGAAGCTATTTACGAACTAGCCAACAAAGGTTTTAACTTATACGTAGGAGAAAACTCTGAAGTAGAAGGAGGTTTTGAGCATTCGGGCTTCTTCGCTTTAATAGACCAAGAGGGGAATATCCGATCTAGAAAAGATAAAAACGGAAACCCCATTATTTATTATAATGGTTTGGAAGATTCGGGAATTCAAGATTTAAAAGAAGACATTAAAAAGTTGTTATAGCCAATGAACCCTTCCGAAGAGAAAAAATACAATCGTTTAATTTGGGTGCTTTCTATTGTTATTCCTATTGCGGTTGCTGCCCTTTTTGGGATTAAGATTCCGAATGTAGAACGTTTGGGTTTTCTGCCTCCTATTTATGCTTCGATTAATGGTGTTACTGCTCTTGTTTTGGTGCTGGCTGTGGTTCAGATAAAAAAAGGAAATAGGAAGTATCACGAGCGTTTGATGAAGTTGGCTATGGTGTTGTCCGCTTCTTTTTTAGTTATGTATATTGCTTATCATATGACTTCAGATGCTACCCAATATGGAGGAGAAGGGGCTTTAAAATACGTATATTATTTTGTGTTAGTTACACATATTGTCTTGTCTATTGCAGTAATTCCGTTTGTGTTAATTACTTTTGTACGAGGAATTTCGGGGCAATTTACACAGCATCGACGGATTGCTAAATATGCATTTCCGTTGTGGTTGTATGTGGCAATAAGCGGTGTTGTTGTTTACTTGATGATTTCGCCATATTATTAAAACTAAAGTTTAATTTAACAATTCTTCCCTTGAGGGGAGATGCCGAAGGCAGAGGGATGTTTATGAAACCAAAAACAATATTTTTACTAAGCATAATCCTACTACTGGTTACCCTTCCAGCTGAAGCTCAGTGTGCCATGTGTCGTGCCGTATTGGAAAGCGATGAAAGTGGACAAGCTGCAAAAGGTATTAATAACGGGATTATGTATTTAATGGTTTTTCCGTATTTGTTGATTGCAGGAGTTGGGTATGCGATTTATAAGAGCCGTAAAAAGGCACGGGAAGATTGATTGTTTTCTACGAGTTATTAGATAACCCAAAGACATTTAATGACTAAAAGTAGGTTTTAACCTTAAGAAACCTATAAGAAAACACGAACTAAACATTAAGTATTATTGGAAGAACTACGAGACAACTACGGGAGAACTACGGGAGAACCTAGGTAAATTCTTTGATTTTGGAGGGAATAATCTGTGCTAAAAAGCGATACAGGTTAAAGTGCTGTTGTTAATGTAAGTGTACGAAATTATTTGATTTTCTGAAAATTTTTGAAGGGATTTTTTAAAACCTTTTAACCCTTCCAGGTTTTAATATCTGGTTCTGTTATAATACCTAACCTGTTTTCCTCCTTCGCTAAAGCTTCGGAGGTCGTGTTGAAACCTGTTAGGAGAGCTTTGTTTTTTGTAAATTATTTTATTCATTTACAATATCAGCCCACTAGCGAAATATTATTTTATTTCTCCCCCGCTTACAAAATTCCAAAAATCTTATAAAACAATAAATGATGAAAACTTTAATAATATTAGCGTTAGTTATATTTTCAACCTTAAACAATTTTGCACAAATTGTAGATATTCCAGATATTAATTTTAAAAATGCTCTTATTGAGGATGGTATTGATACTAATAATGATGGTGAAATACAAGTGAGTGAAGCTGAAGTAATATTAAACTTAAATGTTAGTTCTGAGAACATTTTTTCTTTGGAAGGAATACAAAGTTTTATCAATCTTGAATTATTAATTTGCACTAATAATCAATTAAGTGATTTGGATGTATCTCAAAACTTAAATCTTAAAAATTTATGGTGCGGTGGTAATCAATTAAGTGATTTGGATGTATCTCAAAACGTAAACCTTAATTCCTTATGGTGTAGTAATAATCAATTTAGTAATTTAGATGTATCTCAAAATACTAACCTTAAATCCTTAAGTTGTGGAGATAACCAATTAAGTAATTTGGATGTAACTCAAAATCCAATACTTGAAGAACTAGAATGTAGCAATAATCAATTAATAAGTCTACATATTAACAATGGAAATAATCACAATATGTATAATATGCATTCGTTTGGCAATATAAATCTTACGTGTATTCAAATAGATGATGAAAACGCTACATATCCGGTATGTATGGAATTTCCAATAACGGGATGGTGTATAGACGATTGGTCTTCTTATAGTGAAGATTGTGTGTTAGGTATTACAGAACAAAGTTTAGCAGCTAGTTTACAACTTTACCCCAATCCTGTACAAGATGTATTGCATATTAATACTCAAAATGGAGTAGAGTTAAAGCAAATACAAGTGTATGATGTAATGGGTAAAAAAGTGCTTGAGGGTAAAAGTGCTTCTTTAGATTTTACTGGTTTGGCTAGTGGTTTGTATTTTGTTAAGGTGGAGACTAACCAGGGTGTTTTGGTAAAGAGAGTGATGCGGGAGTAGGAGATTTTGTATCGAGTACGGAATATAAACTCCTATTATTTTTTTGTTTTAGACCTAACCCGTTTTCCTCCTTCGCTAAAGCTTCGGAGGACGTGTTGAAACCTGTTAGGATAGTTTTTGTAACAAAATCTTTTAAAGGCAGTCTTACTTATTATAGAATTTTAAAAGGAAACTCTTAACAAGATTTTCACATATTACAAATTTAAAATTCTGAAATTTGTAAGCTTATTTAACTGCCATGATTAAAATAGAAAACCTACATAAATCCTACCCAATGGGAAGCAATTCACTTCACGTTTTAAAAGGAATTAATTTTGAAGTGGAAGAGGGTGAAATGGTAGCTATTATGGGCTCTTCGGGCTCTGGAAAATCGACACTTTTAAATATTTTAGGAATTTTAGATGAGGCCGATGAAGGTGATTATCATCTAGATGGAACTTTAATAAAAAACCTAAATGAAAAAATTGCTGCTAAATACCGAAACAAATTCTTGGGTTTTGTGTTTCAGTCTTTTAATTTAATTTCATATAAATCGGCTTTAGACAACGTGGCGATGCCTTTGTATTACCAAGGTGTTAAACGTAATCTACGGATGGAAAAAGCCCTTCATTATTTAGAAAAAGTAGGCTTGGCAGAATGGGCGGGGCATTTACCCAACGAGCTTTCTGGAGGTCAAAAACAACGTGTTGCCATTGCTAGAGCTTTGGCGAGTGATCCTAAAGTTTTATTGGCAGATGAGCCAACAGGAGCGTTGGATACCAAAACATCGTATGAAGTAATGGAATTGATACAAGGTATTAACGACGAAGGGAAAACCATATTAATCGTAACTCACGAAGACGATATCGCCCATATGTGTAAGCGAATTGTGAACCTGAAAGATGGAGTGATTATAGACGATTCGAAAGTAAAACAAGTACGCGCAAATACCTTAGTTCATGTTTAGTTTAGAGAGCTGGCAAGAAATATTCGAAACTATGGGGAAGAACAAACTCCAAACCGTTTTAACAATGGTTTCGGTGTTTTTCGGAATTTTTATATTGGTGATTTTAGTTGGTTTTAGTAGCGGAATTGAAAAAGGGGTAAAGTCGAAATTTGAAGAAGATGCTACCAACCGAATAGCCATTAGAACCCGAAGAACCACCAAAGGATATAAAGGTTTAAATCCTGGGAGACAAATTCAACTTAGAAATACCGATTATAACGAATTAAACGAAAAATACGAAGAAAATATAGAGTATAAAACCTCGGTTTATAGTGTTTGGCGAGGTCAGTTTACCTATAAAGGTGAGGTGGGTAATTACCGGATAGAAGGAGCATATCCAGACCAACAGTTTATTGAAAACCAAAGTATGGTAATGGGAAGATTTATAAATAACAGCGATATAAAAGGAACAAAAAAAGTAGCTGTTATTGGAAATCAGATAAAAGAAGATATTTTTAAAGACACCAACCCTATAGGTGAATATGTAGAAATATCAGGCATTAACTTTTTAGTGGTTGGGGTTTATAC